>NZ_JBFBBE010000034.1:2684-88978 GCF_040682555.1 Streptomyces sp. NPDC051172 | reverse complement strand
GGGGGGGGGCGGGGGGGGGCCACGCCCCCCCCCCCGGGGGCCCGGGCGCCGCCCCCCCCCCCCCCGGGCCCCCCCCCCCCGTAACGGGGGTACCGGGGGGGGCCCCACGGCGCCACGGGCTGCGGAGGCCTTGGCAAAGCCCCGATCTCGCCCAGCAGTGACCCTGTATGTCCCTGTCTGACAGCGTTTGGGTGCTTACGGGGTGTGATTCGGACCACGCAGATTGGGCGTAACACTCGGGGAAACAGCGCGATGACCTAAGAGGTGACAGCCGAGGAGGGAATACGGACGCCGTTTGCGGCGCTGTGCATCTTCCCGGTCCCGCCCGCGCCGTCGGCCCAATCCCCAAGCCGGCGGTCGGCTCCTGTCCGTCCTGGACGGGGCCGGAAGCCGTTTTCCAACGTTCCGAGAGGTTGTTCGTGTCGGCCAGCACATCCCGTACGCTCCCGCCGGAGATCGCCGAGTCCGTCTCTGTCATGGCTCTGATTGAGCGGGGAAAGGCTGAGGGGCAGATCGCCGGCGACGATGTGCGTCGGGCCTTCGAAGCTGACCAGATTCCGGCCACTCAGTGGAAGAACGTACTGCGCAGCCTCAACCAGATCCTCGAGGAAGAGGGTGTGACGCTGATGGTCAGTGCCGCGGAGCCCAAGCGCACCCGAAAGAGCGTCGCAGCGAAGAGTCCGGCCAAGCGCACCGCCACCAAGACGGTCGCGGCGAAGACGGTGACCGCCAAGAAGGCCACCGCCACCGCCACCCCCGAGGCGCCCGCCGCCGACACGCCCGTCGAGGACGACGCCAAGCAGATCGCTGCGAAGAGGGCGGTCGCCAAGAAGGCGGCGCCCGCCAAGAAGACCGTCGCCAAGAAGGCGGCGGCCAAGAAGACCAGCGCCAAGAAGGACGACGCCGAGGTCCTTGAGGAGGAGGTGCTCGAGGACACCCCCAAGGGCGCCGACGAGCCCGAGGGCGCCGAGAGCGCGGGCTTCGTGCTCTCCGACGAGGACGAGGACGACGCGCCGGCGCAGCAGGTCGCCGCGGCCGGCGCCACCGCCGACCCGGTCAAGGACTACCTCAAGCAGATCGGCAAGGTCCCCCTGCTCAACGCCGAGCAGGAGGTCGAGCTCGCCAAGCGCATCGAGGCTGGCCTGTTCGCCGAGGACAAGCTGGCCAACGCCGACAAGCTCGCCCCCAAGCTCAAGCGCGAGCTGGAGATCATCGCCGAGGACGGCCGCCGCGCCAAGAACCACCTCCTGGAGGCCAACCTCCGTCTGGTGGTCTCCCTGGCCAAGCGCTACACCGGCCGCGGCATGCTCTTCCTGGACCTCATCCAGGAGGGCAACCTCGGTCTGATCCGCGCGGTCGAGAAGTTCGACTACACCAAGGGCTACAAGTTCTCCACGTACGCCACCTGGTGGATCCGTCAGGCGATCACCCGCGCCATGGCCGACCAGGCCCGCACCATCCGTATCCCGGTGCACATGGTCGAGGTCATCAACAAGCTCGCGCGCGTGCAGCGCCAGATGCTCCAGGACCTGGGCCGCGAGCCCACCCCGGAGGAGCTGGCCAAGGAACTCGACATGACCCCCGAGAAGGTCATCGAGGTCCAGAAGTACGGCCGCGAGCCCATCTCCCTGCACACCCCTCTGGGCGAGGACGGCGACAGCGAGTTCGGTGACCTCATCGAGGACTCCGAGGCGGTCGTTCCGGCCGACGCGGTCAGCTTCACGCTTCTGCAGGAGCAGCTGCACTCCGTCCTCGACACCCTGTCCGAGCGCGAGGCGGGCGTCGTCTCGATGCGCTTCGGTCTCACCGACGGTCAGCCGAAGACCCTCGACGAGATCGGCAAGGTGTACGGCGTCACGCGCGAGCGCATCCGCCAGATCGAGTCCAAGACCATGTCGAAGCTGCGCCACCCGTCGCGTTCGCAGGTGCTGCGCGACTACCTCGACTAGGCGACATCGAAGGCCCGGTTCTCCCGCGTGGGGAACCGGGCCTTTCGTGCTGTCCCGCAGGTGCGCGGTGTGACCGGCTGGATCACTCTGGGTCTCCCACGACGATCCCAGAGTGAGGAGCTCGTATGCGCCGTCCCTTTGTCCGGGCGCTGACCCGGCCGCTGGCCCTGGTGGCCGCGGCGACCGCAATACCGCTGCTTTCCACTGCCCCCGTGGCCGCCGACAGCGTTGTCATAGGGAGTTTCCCGATCGATGTGTCCGAGAGCCCTTGGACGGTGGCGCTCTCCAGCCGTGACCGGTTCGGGGGTACGCGTGCGGGGCAGTTCTGCGGCGGTGTGGCCATCAGCCGTACGACCGTGCTCACCGCGGCCCACTGCATGGGCGAGGACGTCCTGGGGGCGCCGCCGGAGCGCGTCCACGACCTCAAGGTCATCGCGAACCGTACTGACCTGCTTTCGGACCGCGGCCGGGAGATCTCGGTACGTGACGTCCAGGTGAGTCCGACGTTCGACAGCGACAACAACGCCGAGGACTTCGCCGTGCTCACCCTCACCACACCGCTGCCGCGCAGGTCCGTCATCGCAATGGCGGCCGCCGGCGATCCTGCGTACAAGCCGGGCACCAGTGCGACCGTCTCCGGGTGGGGCGATCTCACCGGTGGTGGCGACTACGCACACAGTCTGCGGGCGACACGCGTGCACGTGCTGCCCGACGCCCGGTGCGAGGAGGCGTATCCGGGCAGCACCGACGGCACGTACCAGGCCAAGAGCATGTTGTGCGCCGGGGAGGCCGGAGGCGGCCACGACGCCTGCCAGGGGGACAGCGGTGGGCCCCTTGTCGCCCAGGGGAAGCTCATCGGGCTCGTGTCCTGGGGCAGTGGCTGCGGTCGTGCGGGCAGTCCCGGCGTCTATACGCGCGTCTCCGAGGCCCTACGTGGGATGGGCCGGCGGAGCGGTGGCAGGACCCACTGACGGTGTCCGGGCGGCATTCGGGGGACGAGCGCGGGCGGCGCGGTCCCTGAAGCAGGGGCCGCGCCGCCCGTACCGGTCTGTGCCGGAGCTGGCTCGTCGTATGTGCGAGGTATCAGCGCTCTTCTTCGGAGGCGGATGCCGGAGCGGACGTCAGCCGCTCCGTCTCGTCCTGTATCTCAGCGGCGATCTTCTTGAGTTCCGGCTCGAACTTGCGGCCGTGGTGGGCGCAGAAGAGCAGTTCTCCGCCGCTGAGCAGGACAACGCGCACGTAGGCCTGCGCGCCACAGCGGTCGCAGCGATCGGCGGCCGTCAGTGGGCTCGCGGGGGTCAGAACAGTAGTCACGTCGCCTCTTCTCTAGCTCGACGAGCTGTCGTACCAGGGTCAACATCCAACCAGCCCTAAAACGTTCCCGCCCCGGGCTTTTCCTCGAAAAAATCTTTCGAGGCCGGCTGTCTGCTGCCGGTTGGCGGCGAATGTGCCGTATTGCGTGTCTGTGTGTCGTACGGGTTCGCGCGGTCTGTCAATGTCTGGTCCTCCCGGCTGGCTTGCCGGTTGTTCATGAGGACGTGCCCGGAGCCTAAATGGTTCATGCCTCGAAGGGAACGTGATATGTACTTCACTCCATCGAGGGATCGAACGTGTATGCGACTCTGGACTAGTCTTAACTCCAGACGAGGGTGGCGTTACAACGGCTCTACCAGGCCTCGGTACCCTCTTGACGGCGACCGAAGCCGGGTCCTTACCCACCAGGGCCCCACCTGAAATTCAGCGAGGAGCGAACCGCGTGACCGCCGAGACGTCCGTGCCGTCCACAGCGCTGCTGGCAGGAGCAGACCGGGACGGTTCCAACTACACCGCGCGGCACCTGCTCGTCCTCGAGGGGCTCGAGGCCGTGCGCAAGCGCCCGGGCATGTACATCGGGTCCACCGACAGCCGCGGTCTGATGCACTGCCTGTGGGAGATCATCGACAACTCCGTCGACGAGGCCCTCGGGGGCTACTGCGACCACATCGAGGTGATCCTCCACGACGACGGCTCGGTGGAGGTCCGGGACAACGGCCGGGGCATCCCGGTCGACGTCGAGCCCAAGACCGGTCTCTCCGGCGTCGAGGTCGTCATGACCAAGCTGCACGCCGGCGGCAAGTTCGGCGGCGGCTCCTACGCGGCCTCCGGCGGTCTGCACGGTGTGGGCGCCTCCGTGGTGAACGCCCTGTCGGCCCGCCTGGACGTCGAGGTGGACCGCGGCGGCCACACCCACGCGATCAGCTTCCGCCGCGGCGTGCCGGGTGCCTTCGCCGCGAACGGCCCCGACGCCAAGTTCGAGGCCACCAGCGGGCTGCGCAAGGCCAAGCGGATCCCCAAGACCCGCAGCGGCACGCGCGTGCGTTACTGGGCCGACCGCCAGATCTTCCTCAAGGACGCCAAGCTCTCCCTGGACAACCTGCACCAGCGCGCCCGTCAGACGGCGTTCCTGGTACCCGGCCTGACCATCGTCGTCCGTGACGAGTTCGGGCTCGGCGAGGGCGGCAGCAAGGGTGAGGAGTCCTTCCGCTTCGACGGCGGCATCAGCGAGTTCTGCGAGTACCTGGCGAGCGACAAGCCGGTCAACGACGTCCTCCGCTTCTCCGGCCAGGGCACCTTCAAGGAAACGGTCCCGGTCCTGGACGACCACGGCCAGATGACGCCCACCGAGGTCACCCGCGAACTCGGCGTGGACGTCGCCATGCGCTGGGGCACCGGCTACGACACCACCCTGAAGTCGTTCGTCAACATCATCGCCACCCCCAAGGGAGGCACCCACGTCGCCGGCTTCGAGCAGGCGGTCACCAAGACGATGAACGAGGTGCTGCGCGCGAAGAAGCTGCTGCGCGTCGCCGAGGACGACATCGTCAAGGACGACGCCCTCGAAGGCCTCACCGCGGTGGTCACCGTCCGCCTCGCCGAGCCGCAGTTCGAGGGCCAGACCAAGGAGGTCCTCGGCACCTCGGCGGCCCGCCGCATCGTGAACACCGTGATCTCCAAGGAACTCAAGGCGTTCCTGACCTCCACGAAGCGGGATGCCGCCGCGCAGGCCCGCGTGGTCATGGAGAAGGCCGTCGCCGCCGCCCGAACGCGCATCGCGGCCCGCCAGCACAAGGACGCGCAGCGCCGGAAGACGGCTCTGGAGTCCTCGTCGCTGCCCGCGAAGCTCGCCGACTGCCGCAGTGACGACGTGGACCGCAGCGAGCTGTTCATCGTCGAGGGGGACTCCGCGCTCGGCACCGCCAAGCTCGCGCGCAACTCCGAGTTCCAGGCGCTGCTGCCGATCCGCGGCAAGATCCTCAATGTCCAGAAGTCGTCCGTGACCGACATGCTCAAGAACGCCGAGTGCGGCGCGATCATCCAGGTCATAGGAGCCGGCTCGGGCCGGACGTTCGACATCGACGCGGCCCGCTACGGCAAGATCATCATGATGACCGACGCCGATGTGGACGGTTCGCACATCCGCACCCTGCTGCTGACGCTCTTCCACCGGTACATGCGGCCCATGGTCGAGGCCGGCCGGGTCTTCGCCGCGGTGCCGCCGCTGCACCGCATCGAGATCGTCCAGCCGAAGAAGGGCCAGGACAAGTACGTCTACACGTACTCGGACCGTGAACTGCGCGACAAGCTGCTGGATTTCCAGAGCAAGGGGATCCGCTACAAGGACTCCATCCAGCGGTACAAGGGCCTCGGCGAGATGGACGCCGACCAACTGGCCGAGACCACCATGGACCCGCGTCACCGCACCCTGCGGCGGATCAACCTCTCCGACCTGGACTCCGCAGAGACGGTCTTCGATCTGCTGATGGGCAACGACGTGGCACCGCGCAAGGAGTTCATCTCCAGCTCGGCGGCGACGCTGGACCGGTCGCGCATCGACGCGTAGCCGCTGCGCCCGGCCAGTGTCGGGGTCGGGCTCGGCGGTGGCTGTCGGAGCGGTCGTGGGTCGGCTCCACCCGTGGGTGGAGTCGGCAGCGGTGTGCGGATCCACCCACGATCCACCCCTGCTCCGATCTGCTGACCTGCGAACTTCCGTAGCGTCGAAGGCGTCGACAGCACTCGCTGCCGACTCCCCTCTTCGCTCACGGAGGCTCAGATGCCCGGGCTCGTCAACGCGCTGGCGATCGCGGCTGTCGTCGTTCTCGTAGTCGTGCGGCAGTTTCGCGCGCAGCAGATCGGCTCGGGCAGGCGCTGGTGGCTGCTGCCGGTGGTCCTCGCCTTCGTGGCCCTGCGTGAACCCGGTGTCCTCGGCGCCCACCACCGCACGGAGTCGGTCGTCCTGCTGGGCGCCGAGTTGCTCGTCGGCCTCGCCACCGGGGCCGGATGGGCCTGGACGACCCGAATATGGGCGGAGCCGGACGGCACCGTGTGGAGCAAGAGCACCAAGGCGAGCGTGATGGTTTGGATCATCGGTATCGCCCTGCGTGTCGGCCTCTTCGCGCTCGGCGCGCTCTTCGGAATCCATCAGAACAGCTCCGCCCTGCTCGTAGCCCTCGCGGCCACTCTCCTGGTCCGCTCCGGGATCCTGGTCTGGCGGGCGCAGTCCGTGGCTCCGACGCACGGTGGGGGCACGGCGTACGGTGACCCCATGGTCCGCCCGGCGCGGAAGGAGCGCGTGTGACGCAGAACGCCTGGATGCGCTGGCCCTCGCGGGAGGCGCTCGGGCGGGCGGGCATCTCGCGACCTCGGCGCATGCTCGCCTGGGCCGTGAGATTGTTCGCCCTCGCCATCCTGCTGTGGGGCGCCTTCAACAGCAGCCGGGTCCACGGCTGGGTGACGGTCGTGGGTGGCCTCGGTGTGGTCGTGGCCGGAGTACTCGCCTGGGCCCTGTACCGGACCACGTTCCAGCACAGGCTCTGGCCCTCCCTCGCCATCCTGCTTGTGCTCCTGGGGCTGGCCGTCGGGGCCCAGGCCCTGGGCTTCCGGGGGCCGGCCCTCGTCCTGTGGTGCGGCTGCGCCGTCACCGCGCTGGAACGGCTGCCGCTGGCGGCCGCTCTGCCGACGGCGTCCGTGGCCCTCGCGTCCTACGCCGCGGTCAACAACGACGTGTTGCTGACCACGGCGGCCACGACGGCGGGCCTGGCCCTGGCCGGCTACGTCCTGCGCCTCGACGCCGAAGCTCGGGGCAGCGCCCAGCGCCTGCTGGCCCAGGAGCGTGCCGCCCGGGCCGCGGAGGCGGAGTCGGCGGCGCTCGCGGAGCGGGCCCGGATCGCACGGGAGATCCATGACGTGCTGGCGCACAGCCTCTCGGCCCAACTCGTGCACCTCGAGGCGGCCCGGCTGCTCATCGAGCGGGGTGCCGGCCGGGACCAGATCCTGGAGCGGGTGGTGGCGGCAAGGGGGATGGCCCGTGACGGACTCGACGAGACGCGGCAGGCGCTCTCGGCGCTGCGCGGGGAGCTGACTCCGCTGGAGGACTTCCTCTCGCAGCTCGTCGGTACGTCGGCCGGTGCCGAGGTCACCATTACGGGTGAGCGCAGGCAACTGCCCGCAGAGGCGTCGCAGGCCGTGCGCAGGGTCGCGCAGGAAGCCCTGACGAACGTGCGCAAGCACGCGCCGGGCGCCAAGGTGTGGCTGCGGCTGGACTACAGCGACCATCAAGTGACGCTGGATGTACGGGACTCCGGTGGTACGCCGGGCGAACTCGCCGGGGCGGGCGCCGGGTACGGTCTGCTGGGCATGCGAGAGCGCGCCGAGCTGTTGGGCGGCTCGCTGGAGGCCGGGCCGGACGAGAAGGGGTTCGCGGTGACACTGAAGGTGCCCGTATGACGGAAGGGGCGGGGCAGCGGCCCGCGCGCGTGGTGGTCGCGGACGACCAGACCGTAGTGCGTGAGGGCATCGTGATGCTGCTGGGCCTGTTGCCCGGAGTCGAGGTCGTGGGGGCCGCGGGGGACGGGGACGAGGCGGTGCAACTCGTGGCGGAACTCGCCCCGGACGTGGTGCTGATGGACCTGCGCATGCCGCGCTGCGACGGAGTGGAAGCGACCCGGCGTATTCGCGCGGAGTACCCCGGGACGCAGGTCGTGGTGCTCACGACGTACGCGGATGACGAGTCCCTGTTCCCCGCGTTGCGGGCCGGGGCACGGGGCTATCTCACCAAGGACGCGGGCGGGGACGAGATCGTACGGGCCGTGCACAGCGTGCTGTCCGGGGACGCCGGGCTGTCGCCGAGCATCCAACGGCGGCTGCTGGAGCGGCTTTCCGGCCCGGAGCCGCAGCCGCCGGCTGTGGCGGAAGCGCCGGACGGGCTGACCGCGCGGGAGACCGAGGTGCTGCTGCTGATCGCCGACGGCCTCAGCAACCAGGAGATCGCCCGCAAGCTGCATGTCTCCACCGCGACCGTGAAGACTCACATCAACAACCTCTTCGCCAAGACGGGACTCAAGGACCGTGCCCAGGCGGTGCGTTACGCGTATGCAAAGGGGCTCGCGCGGCCACCGGCGGGATGAGTCACCTGATGGGGTGAAGAGCGCGGAGAAGCAGAGTCGGGGATCTATCCGTTCTGTCCATCCTTGGGCATGCAGTCAAGCAATGGCCGTCCCTGCGGAGGCGGAGGTGGCGCCGATGGTTCGGCCGGGCACCGCGATCACAACTCGTCTTCTGCAGAGGCTTCCGAAGGTGCGAGGTACGACGACCCGTGGTACGACGCGCTTGCCTCTGGATGGGGCGAGTCGGACGGCGTCGGAGGTGCCGTACCCGAGGCCGAGCCTGCAAGCCGGCCGAGCGAGGACGAGAGGGCCGCTGCGGCCGACGTGTATCTCGAGGTGCAGCGCAGCGCGGCGTTCCAGGAAGTGCGCAGCAGATACCTCAGGTTCGTCGTGCCGGGAGTCGCTGTCTTCCTCGTCTGGTATGTGGCATACCTCGTGACCGCCACCACCGTGCCCGAGCTGATGGCGCATCCCGTGGCCGGCGCCATGAACGTGGCGATGCTCGCCGGGCTCGGGCAGTTCCTCAGCACTTTCCTGTTCGCGTGGGCCTACGCCCGGCATGCGCGGCTGCGCCGGGACCGGGCCGCACTCGAACTGCGCTGGAACACGCAGGAGTTGACGCGCGGAGCCCGGGGTGGTGCGTTGTGACGGGCGGCCATCAGACGCTTGCGCTGTTTCTGTTCAGCGTGTTCGTCGCCATCACGCTGGCGATCACGACCTGGGTGAGCCGCAACCGGCAGGGCTCGGCGGAGGAGTTCTACGCGGGAGGGCGTCTTTTCTCACCCATGGAGAATGGTTTTGCCATCGCGGGCGACTACATGTCGGCCGCTTCCTTCCTGGGCGTCACAGGTCTCATCGCGCTGTTCGGATACGACGGACTGCTGTACGTGGTCGGCTTCCTCGTCGCCTGGCTGGTGGTGCTCTTCCTCGTCGCCGAACTCGTGCGCAACTGCGGGCGGTTCACGCTCGCCGACGTGGTCGCCGCACGCATGAGCGAGCGACCCGTGCGGATCGCGGCGGGAGCTTCCTCGGTCACCGTGTCCGTCCTGTATCTGGTGGCGCAGATGGTGGGGGCGGGCAGCCTGGTCGCGCTGCTGCTCGGGGACACGAGTACGGCGGCGCGCGCCTGGACCGTCATCGGTGTCGGCGCGCTCATGGTGATCTATGTGTCGCTGGGAGGGATGCGGGCCACCACCTGGATCCAGATCGTCAAGGCGGTGCTGCTGCTCGCCGGTACGGTCGCGTTGACCGTGCTTGTCCTGCTGCGGTTCCATGGTGACGTCGACCGGCTGCTGCTGACGGCGGCCGCGCGCAGTGGTCACGGCGATGCGTTCCTCGCCCCGGGGCTGAAGTACGGCGGGGACTGGACCGCCCGCTTGGACTTCATCAGCCTGGGGCTCGCCCTGGTGCTGGGCACGGCAGGGCTGCCGCACATTCTGTCCCGCTTCTACACGGTGCCCACCGCCCGGGCCGCGCGGTGCTCGGCGCTCTGGTCGATCGGGCTCATCGGCGGCTTCTACCTGATGACGATCGTCCTCGGTTTCGGGGCTGCCGCGATCGTGGGACCGGATGCGGTAAGACAGTCGAACGCGGCCGGGAACACAGCCGTCCCGCTCCTGGCGCTCGCCCTGGGCGGCGGCGCGAACTCCACCGCAGGAACGGTTCTTTTCGCGGTCGTCGCCGCCGTCGCCTTCGCCACGATCCTTGCGGTGGTCGCCGGGATCACGCTCGCCTCCTCGGCGTCCGTGGCCCACGACCTGTACGCGTCACTGCGGCGCAGCCGTGTCGAGCCGCGCAGCGAAGTGGCCGTCGCGCGCGTCGCCTCGGTCGGCATCGGCGTGGTCGCGATCGCCCTCGGCCTGCTGGCCCGTGACCTCAATGTCGCCTTCCTGGTGGGCCTCGCCTTCGCAGTCGCCGCGTCCGCGAACCTTCCGGTGCTGCTCTACTCGCTGTTCTGGCGGGGCTTCACCACCCGCGGTGCCGTGTGGGCCGTGTACGGCGGGCTGGTCCCCGCACTCGCCCTGGTCGTGCTGTCGCCCGTGGTCTCGGGCAGTCCGGAGTCGCTGTTCCCGGCCGTCGACTTCCAGTACTTCCCGCTCCAGAACCCCGGTCTGGTGTCGATCCCGATGGGCTTCCTCGCGGGCTGGCTCGGTACGGTCACCTCCGACGAGGTCCCCGACGAGGCCAAGCATGCGGAGACCGAGGTGCGGGCACTGACGGGGGCGGGGGCCGCGTAGGAAGCGCCGCCCGCACCGTCGTAGGACACATGCCTGTACATCTGCCGAACCGTCGTACGGCGCACAGCGCGGACTTCGGGCTACGGCGTCACCCACGCGTACCGGTGTTCCGGGCGCCCCGTGTCGCCGTACTTGAGGGAGAGGCGGAGGCGGCCGGCCTGTTCGAGGTGGCGGAGGTAGCGCTGGGCGGTGGAACGGCTCAGACCGGTCTCGGCGGCCACCTCGTGGGCCGAGAGCGGGTGTTCGGCGTGGTGCAGGACCCGGCAGATCAGGTCGGTCGTCGGTTCCGAGTGACCGCTGGGCAGGCCCGGTGACGACGGCACCGGCGTGGTGCGCAGGGCGCCGAAGATCCGGTCCACCTGCTCCTGGCCCGCGATGCCGCGGCCGCCGACGCGGTCGACGGTGCGGCGCAGCGCGGCGTACGAGTCGAGGCGGGTGCGCAGGGCGGCGAAGGTGAACGGCTTGACCAGATAGTGCAGCGCGCCGAGGCGCATCGCGGCCTGCACGGTCGCCACGTCGCCCGCCGCGGTGATCATGATGACGTCCGCGCCGAGGCCCTGTTCCCGCATGCGGTGCACGAGTTCGAGGCCCGTCTGGTCGGGCAGGTAGTGGTCGAGCAGGACCAGGTCGATGGTCCCGCGCTGCACGCCGGCCAGCGCCTGGGCAGCGCTGTGTGCGCGGGCGGCGACCCGGAAGCCGGGAACCTTTCCCACGTACTTGGCGTTGATCTCGGCAACGCGGAAGTCGTCGTCCACGACCAGGACGTCAATCATCGGGCCTCTTTCTGTCCAGGCCTGACGAGCGTTAAGCCCGTGTTTCGGCTCCGCTGTTGTAGCGCGCGCAAAACGAGCACAACAGGCTGTTGCAAGCAAAAGAACGGCATGCGCTCACAAGGCTGCTGCTGTGGCTCGGGCCACATCTACCGTCCCCGGCCATGAGCGCAGACACCAGCCCCGCCATCCAGCTACGGGGCGCGAGCAAGATCTTCAGGACCCCGTCGGGGGGTCTGCACACGGCCGTCAGGGAGCTGGACCTCACGGTCGGGCGTGGCGAGTTCGTGGCGGTCGTCGGCCCCACGGGGTGCGGCAAGTCGACCACGTTGACCCTGGTCAGCGGGTTGGAGGAGCCCACCGAGGGCGAGGTTCTGGTTGCCGGGGAGCCGGTTCGCGGCGTCGGCGACAAGGTCGGTTTCGTCTTCCAGCAGGACGCCACCTTCCCCTGGCGCACCGTGCTGTCGAATGTCATGGCGGGTCCGCGTTTTCGTGGTGTGCCCAAGTCGGAGGCGAAGGAGAAGGCGCGTGAGTGGCTGGCCCGGGTCGGGCTCGCCGCCTTCGAGGACCGCTACCCGCACCAGCTCTCCGGCGGCCAGCGCAAGCGTGTCGCCCTTGCCGCGACCTTCGTCAACGATCCCGAAATTCTGCTGATGGACGAGCCGTTCTCGGCGCTCGACGTGCAGACCAGGGCGCTGATGTCGGACGAGCTGCTCGAACTGTGGGAGGGCACGGGAGCCTCCGTGGTCTTCGTCACACACGACCTGGAGGAGTCGATCGCACTGGCCGACAAGGTCGTCGTCATGACGGCAGGACCGGCCACCGTGAAGCAGGTCTTCGACATCGACCTGCCGCGGCCGCGCAAGGTCGAGTCGGTGCGCCTGGAGCCGCGGTTCATCGAGATCTACCGCGAGATCTGGGAGTCCCTCGGCGAAGAGGTCCGCATCACCCGTGAGAGGGGTGCCGCCCATGTCGCCTGACGTCATGCCCGAGGCACAGGTCGCGCTGACCATGACCGAGCCCGGCAACAGGACGGACCGTGCGCAGTCACGCGCGCGTGCCGCCCGTAGACGCAAGATCGTCGTCACGGTCACCCGCGTACTTCTCCTGGTCGCCGTGCTCGGCCTGTGGGAGCTGCTCGCCCGGACCGAGGCCATCGACCCGTTCAACTTCTCGATGCCCTCGAAGGTGTGGGACCAGATCTACACCTGGGTGACGCACGGGACCGCCATCGGGTCCCTGGGCGAGCAGATCTGGTACACGCTGTACGAGGCGCTGCTCGGCTGGGTCCTCGGTGTGATCGCCGGTGTCCTGTTCGGCATCACCCTCGGGCGGATCACCTTCCTCGCCGATGTCCTTGGTCCATACATCAAGGTGCTCAACTCGATACCCAGGATCGTCCTTGCTCCGATCTTCATGATCTGGTTCGGGCTCGGTCCCGCCTCCAAGGTCGCGTCGGCGGTCGTCCTGGTCTTCTTCCCCGTCTTCTTCAACGCTTTCCAGGGTGCTCGCGAGGTCGACCGCAACCTTGTCTCGAACGCCCGGATCCTCGGTGCGAGCGACCGCAGAGTGACGCTTCAGGTGGTCGTCCCGTCCGCCACCTCGTGGATCTTCACCAGCCTCCACGTCAGCTTCGGCTTCGCCCTCATCGGCGCCATCGTCGGCGAGTACATCGGCGCGACCAAGGGCGTCGGCCTGCTCATCTCGCAGTCGCAGGGGACTTTCAATACGGCCGGCGTGTACGCGGCGATGGTCATCCTCGCCGTCGTCGCACTCGCTGCCGAGGGGCTGCTGACCTTCGCCGAGCGCCGCATCTTCCGGTGGAAGCCGTCGGGTTCCGACAGCTGAACACCCTCACAAGCCACCCCCCGTCTTTCCCGCACCGCCCTCTCAGAAGGACGTGAACCCTCATGCGCAAGTCCGCCGGATACACCACCCTGGCCGCCGTCGGCCTGCTCATCCTCTCCTCGCTCACCGCTTGTGCCAACGACGCGGCCGGCACCGCCTCCACCAGCAAGGGCGACGGCAAGGGCACGAAGGTCAAGATCATGGTCGGTGGCCTCGACAAGGTCATCTACCTGCCCGCGATGCTCACGCAGCGGCTCGGCTACTTCGACGCGGAGGGCCTCGACGTGGAGATGCTGAGCGAGCCCGCCGGTGTCCAGGCCGAGACAGCGCTCGTCTCCGGTCAGGTCCAGGGGGCCGTCGGCTTCTACGACCACACCCTCGACCTGCAGACCAAGGGCAAGTCGGTGGAGTCCGTGGTGCAGTTCTCGCACGCGCCCGGAGAGGTGGAGATCGTCTCCAGCAAGGCGGCGGGAGACATCAAGTCGCCCAAGGACTTCAAGGGCAAGAAGCTCGGCATCACCGGTCTCGGCTCGTCGACCGACTTCCTCACCAAGTACCTCGCCGTCAAGAACGGGGTGAACGTCAGCGACTTCACGCCGGTCGCCGTCGGCGCGGGTCCGACCTTCATCTCGGCGCTCCAGAAGGGCGCCATCGACGGCGGCATGACGACCGACCCGACCGTCGCCACCATCCTCGACAAGAAGGCGGGCAAGGTCCTCCTCGACATGCGGACGCCGGAGGGTTCCCAGGAGGCGCTCGGCGGCCCGTACCCGTCGTCAAGCCTGTACATGCAGACGGACTGGGTCAACAGTCACAAGGACACCGTCCAGAAGTTGGCCAATGCATTCGTCAAGACGCTCAAGTGGATGTCCACCCACAGCGCGATGCAGATCGCCGACAAGATGCCGGCCGACTACTCGCAGGGCAACAAGATCCTTTACGCGGCAGCCATCGAGAGCACGCTGCCGATGTTCACCAAGGACGGCGCCATGCCCAAGGACGGCCCCGAGACCGTCGAGAAGGTCCTCAAGGCGTTCAACCCCAACGTCAAGAACGCCAAGGTCGATCTGAGCAAGACGTTCACCACCGAGTTCGTGGAGCAGGCCGCGGGCTGAATCCGTATGTAGGAAAGGGCACGGCTCCTTCCCCCGTCCCCACCGGCCGTGCCCTCAGGCGCGGGTCGCCCACACGTAACGGTGTTCAGGGCGGCCCGCGTCGCCGTATTTCAGGGTGAGCCGGGCCCGTCCCGTGCGCTCCAGGAGCTTCAGATAGCGTTGGGCGGTCTGGCGGCTCACTCCCGTCCGGTCGGCGATCTCCTGGGCCGACAGCGGCCCTTCGGCGCTCATCAGGGACTGACGTACGAGTTCCGCGGTGGTGGGGGAGTGGCCCTTGGGCAGCCCCGGCTCCGAAGAGGCCGACAGGGCGCCGAAGATGCGGTCCACCTCGGCCTGCTCCGCCTCGCCGCCGCCGTCGAGCGTGCGGCGCAGCTCCGCGTACGCCTCCAGCTTGGCGCGCAGGCCCGCGAAGGCGAACGGCTTGACCAGGTACTGCAGCGCGCCGTGCCGCATCGCGGCCTGCACGGTCGACACGTCACGGGCCGCCGTCACCATGATCACGTCGGTCTGGTGGCCGCGTCGGCGCATCTCCTGGACGACCGCGATACCCGTGTCGTCGGGCAGGTAGTGGTCCATGAGGACCAGGTCGAGGCGGGGCAGCGTCTCCAGCTGACGGAGCGCCTCGGCGGCGCTGTGCGCCTCGCCGGCCACGTGGAAGCCCGGCACCTTCTCGACGTAGGCGGCGTTGACCTGGGCGACCCTGGTGTCGTCGTCCACGACCAGGACCTCGATCATCGCGACTCCTCCTTGACGGTCGTGTCCGCGGTTGCCGTGAGGGCCGGATCCGGCGCCGGCTCGGTCAGTGCTTCCGGCAGGACGACAGTGAACTCCGCCCCGCCACCGTCCGCTTCGCCCACCGTCGCGCTGCCGCCCTGCCGCTCCGCGAGCCTGCGCACCATGGACAGGCCGATGCCGCGCTTGCGGTGTGCGGGCGGCTCCTTCGTGGACCACCCGTCAGTGAAGATCAGCTCGTGCTGTTCCGCCGGGATTCCGGGCCCGGTGTCGCGCACTCTGAGGACGGCGGTACGCCCTTCGGTGCGCAACTCGACCTCCACGCGTGCGTGGAGGGTGCCGGCGACCGCGTCGAGCGCGTTGTCCACCAGGTTCCCGACGATCGTGACGAGCCCCCTGGGGTCGATCAGCCGGTCCGGGAGCCGTGTCCGGTCCGAGACCCACAGGGCGACACCGCGCTCGGCCGCAACGGTCGCCTTGCCGACCAGCAGAGCGGCGATCAGCGGGTCCTGAATCTTCTCGGTGACCTGTTCGGCCGTGACCCGGTGGTCTCCGACCACTTCTCCGACGAACTCCACGGCATCGTCGTACATCTCCAGTTCGAGCAGCCCCAGGAGCGTGTGCATACGGTTGGCGTGCTCGTGGTCCTGGGCGCGCAGGGCGTCGATCAGGCCGCGCGTCGAGTCCAGTTCCCGGCCGAGCTGCTCCAGCTCGGTCCGGTCGCGCAGGGTGGCCACGGCGCCGTCGTCGTCGGTGGGCATGCGGTTGGCGACCAGGACGCGCTGGCCGCGCACGGTGAGCAGGTCGGTGCCCGTCACCCGGCCGGCCAGGATGTCGGCCGTACGTCCCTCGCCGAGCGCCTCGTCCGGGGACCGGCCGACGGCCTCCGCATCGATGCTCAGCAGCCGGTGCGCCTCGTCGTTCAGGAGGCGTATCCGACCGGCCCGGTCCAGGGCGACGACGCCCTCCCGGATGCCGTGCAGCATCGCCTCGCGCTCCGCGAGCAGCGCCGAGATGTCGGAGAAGGCCAGGTCACGGGTCTGCCGCTGGACCCGCCGCGAGATCAGCCAGGCGGCCAGCGCACCGACGGCCAGTGCGCCGCCGGCGTAGGCGAGCAGTTCGGGGATCGCGCCGATGAGGTCGGCCCGCACGCTGTCGTACTTGATACCGACCGAGACCGCCCCGATGATCTTGCCGTGGGCGTCCCGCAGGGGCACTTTGCCGCGGGCCGAGCGGCCCAGGGTGCCGCTGTCGATCTCCATGACCTCTTTGCCGGCCAGGGCGTCGCGGGGGTCGGTGGAGACAATGTTGCCTATCTCCGATGCCGTGGGGTGCGACCAGCGCACCTTGTTCCGGTCCAGCACCACGATGTACTCGGCATGTGTGGCTCGCCGGATCCGCTCGGCCTCCTTCTGTACCGGGCCGTCCCTGGTCGGCGGGGTGTGCAGGACCCCCTCGGCGATCTGCGGGTTCTGCGCAGCGGTCTCGGCTATGGCGAGCGCCTGACGCATCGCCTCCTCGTCGAGCTGCTTGCTCAGCGGAGCCAGGAAAAGTCCGGTCGCGAGCACCGCGACCCCCGCCGCGATCGCCACCTGCATCAGCAGCACTTGCGAGAACACCCGCTTCGGCAGACCGAGGCGCAGGCGGCGGGCGGGGGGAGTGGGGCTCATAGCCACGACGGTACGTGGACGTCGCGGGGCTGCCGTAGGAGGTGTGGCATGCATCTCTTGATCAATGCTGAGCCAAGTGGCCGAAGCATTGATCGGCCCGGTCAACTGGCGAGCGCTGTCATGCTCAGCTCGTGCACCGTCAAGACCTCCATCCACGCAGGCGAACCGAGAATCGACGTCCCACAGCTCTCCGGGCGGGGCGGCAGGGCCGATCCCTGGGCCACCTCGACACGCCACCTGCGTCCGTCCGCGTGAGCGACGGTCACCTGCCAGCGCGGCGCGGCTCCGTCCGTTCGTACGACGCTCAGGGCATCCGCGGAGTACTCGCGCGCGGCGGTGCGCACGGCCAGCTCGGCCGCCTGACCGGGCCGCTCCCAGGCGGAGCGCCCGCGGCAGCCCTCCACGGGGATCCGTCCTTCCTGGACGCCGTGCAGGACCTCCTTGACCGCGTGGGCCTCGGCGCGGCCGTACGCGTACCCGTGCGGAAGGACGAGCAGCGTGGGCGAGAAGCGATGGCCACCCAGATGAGTGACCTCCCAGACGCCCTCCACCTCGGAGGCGAGCTCGGCCGCGAGCGGGCGGCCGAGCAACGCACAGCAGCGGTCGCGCTTGCCGTTCGTGCAGACGAGGGCGAGCGGGCCACCGGCGTGCGGTCGGGCATCGAGCGCCGAGTCGAAGGTGTGGTGCGCGCCCCTGCCGAGCGCGGCGAAGTCGAGGTCGAGCAGAGCCCGCGGATCGCGGACCGTGGCGGACTGCAGCCATGCGTTGCCGGGCGCGGTATGGGCCGCGTACACCTGCCGCGTGGTGGGAGTACCGCAGTCGGCGTGCCGTCCCGGGCGGCGGATCAGGGCGACACGTACGCCCGTGCCCTTCGCGGCCGCCTCCAGGGCGCGGCCGAGTGCCGGATCGAGGTGGCTCGAAGTGAGCGCCTTGGCGCCCCAGGGGCCCGGCTGCTCCAGCAGCAGCCAGGTCCTCGCGGTGGCCGCGGTTCCCGAAAGGGGCTCGTCGAGCTCCCGGGCGACGGTTGAGCACGTACTCACAGAGGTGAGCCTAACCTGACTTGGCTCACCGCGACTTCCGGCCGCGTCCGTGTCCTGCGCCGAAGGGAGCGATCCTGCTACGGCAGCGGCTGGGGTGGCTTCGGGCCGACGTAGTGTCCGCTGGGCCGCATGCGCAGCGGGCGTTCCCCGTACTCCTCGAGCGCATGGGCGATCCAGCCCGCCGTGCGCGCCACGGCGAAGATGGTCTCGCCCGCGGTGGAGGGCATGCCCGAGGACGTGGTGAGCACGGCCAGGGCCAGGTCGACATTGGCGTGCAGCGGAGTGTGGCGGGCGGTGGTGGCGACGATGTCGCGGGCCGCGGCCAGGGCGGGGGCGGCGCGGGGGATCTCCTCCAGGAGGCCGAACAGGACACGCGCGCGTGGGTCCTCGCCGGGATAGAGCCGGTGGCCGAGCCCCGGGATGCGGCGGCCCGCCCGCAGCTCCTCCGCGATGACGGGGGCCGCATTGCCCTCGTCGAGTACGTCGTGCAGCAGCCGGTGGGCGAGGCCGCTGGCCGCTCCGTGCAGGGGGCCTTCCAGCACTCCGAGCCCGGCGGAGACGGCGGCGTAGGCGTGGGCGCGGGCCGAGGCGGCGACGCGCACTGCGAGCGTCGAGGCGGCGAGGTCGTGGTCGACGAGGAGGGCGAGCGCCGTGTCCAGCACGCGCAGCGAGGCCTCGTCGGGGTCGACTCCGGTCAGCCGTGCCCACAGGCGGTGCGCCAGCGGGCCCTCGTCACGGTGGCCGCGCCGCGCCGGCGGCAGGGCCGCGACCAGGGTGGGGATGAGCGTGCGCGCGGTGCCGAGGACGGCGTCCTCGGAGAGGTCGAAGCGCAGCGGGTCCGCCACCGCGGCGGCGATCGCCGCAACCCGCAGCCGGTCGGTCGGTCCGGTGTGTTCGGGCAGCGTGTCGACGGCGCGGCGGGCCAGGGCGACGGGGGCCTCGGGTGCGGTGAACACCATGCCGGGGTGCAGCCGGCCGGTCCACAGCCACTCGGCGACCTCTTCGTAGGAGTGGTGCGTGGCCAGTTCGGTGGCGTCGACGCCGCGGAAGAAGTACCGGTCCGCCTCGATGAGGGTGATGCGCGTGCGCACGGAGAGTTCGCCGCCCGATGGTGAACTCCCGCTGCTCTCCCGTCTGTTGCGCCGGGCGAGTGCCTCCACCTCCTTGACCTCGAAGGTGCTGCCCCGGCCGCCGGGCACGCGTCGGCTGCTGAGCTGGCCGCGGCTCACGTACGCGTACACGGTCTCGGGCTTCACGCCCAGCAGTTCGGCGGCTTCCTTGGTGGTCAGCCGGCGTGCGGCGTGACCGGTGGAGGGGTCTTGATCGCGCATGGGGCCACCGTATCTGCATCACGACATATGGATCCAAAGCATTGATCCAATCAATATTGACAGGGTATTAGTCAAGCATTGAGAGTTGAATCAAGTCCAGGGAGGAATCATGTCCGTCAACAGGTCAGCAGTCGCCACCGTCGATGTGCCCCGCGGGCTCGCCGGTGTCGTCGTCACCGACACCGAGATCGGGGACGTCCGGGGGCTCGAGGGCTTCTACCACTACCGCCAGTACTCGGCCGTCGAACTCGCGCAGACCCGCGGCTTCGAGGACGTCTGGCATCTCCTGGTCCACGGCGAACTGCCGGACGAGGCGCAACGCGCGGCGTTCATCTCCGAAACGGCCGCCCTGCGGCGGCTGCCCGACGAGGTGCGGGCGGCCCTGCCCGCCATTGCGGCGGCGAGCGGGCGGTCGGGCCCGCTGGCCGGTATGCGTACCGCGCTGTCGCTGCTCGGTGCGGCGAAGGGCTTCCGGCCGGTGTACGACACCGACGCGGCCGCCCGCCGTCAGGACGCCCTCGTGGCGGCTGCGGCCGTGCCGACCCTGCTCACGGCGCTGCACCGGCTGGGCAGCGGTCTCGAACCCGTGGAGCCCCGGGACGAGCTCTCCTATGCGGCCAACTACCTCTACATGCTGACGGGTTCGGTGCCGGAAGCGAAGCGGGCCCGGGCAGTCGAGCAGTACTTGATCTCAACCATTGATCACGGCTTCAATGCATCAACCTTCACGGCGCGGGTCATCGCCTCGACGGGAGCGGACGTTGCCGCGAGCCTCGTCGGAGCCGTGGGGGCGCTCTCCGGTCCGCTGCACGGTGGTGCGCCCAGCCGTGCGCTGGACACTCTGGACGCGATCGGTACTCCGGACCGCATCGACCCCTGGATCCGTGAACGCGTCCTCGCCGGCGACCGCATCATGGGCTTCGGCCACCCTGTGTACCGTACCGAGGACCCTCGTTCCCGGATGCTCCGCGAGGTGGCTCAGACCTTCGGTGGCCCGCGCGTGGAGTTCGCCGTGGAGGTCGAGCGTCACGTCGAGAGCATCCTGGCGGAACTGAAGCCGGGCCGCGAACTCCACACGAACGTCGAGTTCTACGCGGGCGTGGTCATGGAACTGTGCGGTCTGCCCCGCGAGATGTTCACCCCGACGTTCGCGGCGGCGCGGGTGGTCGGCTGGAGCGCGAACATCCTGGAACAGGCGGAGGACTCGAAGATCATCCGGCCGGTGGCGCGGTATGTGGGGGCGGAGGCGCCGGTGGCGGTGCCGGGGTGACCCCGCAGGGAGGGTTCGGCAGCACGAGCTGAAGCCGAACCCGATGATGTGACGTCGGCCGCACATGCGACTGCGCCGGACGGCCCTTGCCGGCGTCAGTTGAGAGGAATGTCCTTGCGGGCTCGGATCAGCGTCTCCCGGCTGATGACCACAATGCGTTCGTGGTCGGCCCTGGAGGCGTCGGCAGGGAGCTCGGCTTCCAGTTCTGCCGTGGCTTCCGTTCCGATGACGGCGTAGTTGCCGTCGCTGAGTTCGAAGATGTCGGGGCAGGTCTGTCCCGATGCGCTGCCGCGCGCAAGGGGAGAGTCGCCGATCCGCCGTACGATTGCCACCATTGTCCAGGCCTTTCAGACAGGGACCTTGAGGCGATGACCTCGAGGCCATGGTGTTGCCGCCCACGGATGCCCTGCCGTGCAGGGTGGCAGGGCACCGGGGAGGTCGAAGTGCAAACGAGTACAGGCTGACTGAACGATCCGGTGTGCGGAGAGAATGACCCCGTGGGCTATGCGTCGGGGATGTCAGCCTTGGCGTGAATGAGAGTCTCGCGGGTGACCACGACAATGCGTTCGTAGTCGGCTCTGGAGGCGTCGGCGGGGAGCTGGGCGTCGAGTTCGTCGGTGATGTCCGTGCCGATGACAGCGAACCTTCCGTCGGAGAGCTCGAAGATATCGGGGCAATTGGCACCTGTCGCGCTTCCTCGGGCGCTCGGCGGTGTACCAATCCGACGGATGATCTGGCTCACTGTTCTGGTGTTCCTTTTTGGTCTCGAGCTGGGTGCGCACTGGTGCAGCGCGGCGCGATTCGGCCCGGTGGGGCCGCGGTCTCGACAACCGGGCGGCGTGGATGGAGGTTGGGCGGGGATCGACCCGTTTCGCAGGATGCGCAGTAGTCAACCTTGTTGGCATCTGAGGAAACGCGGCGGTTTACTGGTTTGTTACCGCCCAACCGTGTGATGCGCTCAGGAGGGTGGCTCGCAGGGACGTCGTTTCACGCCGCGAGCGCGGGAAACGGCTGCACCTACTCGGTCGGCGGCTCTCCGACCACCCACCACTCGTCGATGTCCGTTTCCTCCAACTGGACGAGAAGCTCGTCAACCATGCGGCCGAGTTTGGCTTCTTCGGAAGTGCCGACCAGTGTCGCCCGATGAGGACGGGTTGCGTACCAATACTCGCGGAATATGGGATTTTGGAGCATGCTCCGCGCGAAGCCGAAGAACTCTTCGCGCGTCATGTTGCCCATGCGGTAGTAGCAGAGCGCATTGGTGTACAGGGCGTTGGCGAAGAGGAACTGCCGCTGCTTCCTGGGTGGAACGGTCCCGTTGTAGGCGTCCAGTACCTCGGCCAGGTCCGGATCGTCCATGGCCTTGCTCAGCAGCTCCCAGTGCAGGCGCTGCTGGTGGGCGAAGTTGGTCTGGCGCTGTGTGTGAGCGGCTTGTTCCAGGTGCTCGATCCGTGTGCGCAAGGCATGGAGAGCGGGTCGCTGTGTGGCCAGGGTGAAGGCGGCGCCTGCCGCCAGGCCTACGCCTGCGGACGCGACGGCCCTCAGCCCCCGAAGCCCAAATTTCCGTGTGGCCATGTCAACCCCCGAGTCAGGCGGCCGTTCCGCCGGTCGTCGGGGTGCGGGTCGACTGATGGGGACCGGCGAGCGGTGGGCGGCGCTTGCCGTCTCCCAGGGTGCCGAGCGGCTCTGGTCGGCAGGGAGGCGGAGAGGAGGCGCACGGAGGGAAGCGAGGGTCGCACGCCCCGGCGCCTTGCCCAACGTCTGCCCCGCAAGTGCTGCTAACAATCGTTCACTTCGCAGTGATTATTCCGGCTCGTATCCTGGTCCGGCATTCAATCCTCGTGTGTGCGCCGGGATCGCGATCCGGTGCACGCGTCGGTGTAAGAGAGGTCGCACGTTGAGTCAGCCGAGCCACAGCCTGCGGCAGATCCCGGTCGTCGTACTCGCCGGATTCCTGGGCTCCGGCAAGACCACCCTCCTCAATCACCTCCTCCACCGCAGCGGTGGCAGCCGTATCGGTGCCGTCGTCAATGACTTCGGTGCCATCGAGATCGACGCCATGGCCGTGGCCGGAGCGCTCGGCGATTCCACCGTCTCGCTCGGAAACGGCTGTCTGTGCTGTGCCGTGGACGTCAGCGAGCTCGACCTCTATCTGGAGCGGCTCGCGCGGCCCTCCGCGAGCATCGACGTCATCGTGATCGAGGCCAGCGGACTCGCCGAACCCCAGGAACTCGTGCGCATGGTGCTCGCCAGTGAGCAACCGGGGATCGTGTACGGCGGGCTCGTCGAGGTCGTCGACGCCGCCGAGTTCGACGACACGCGCGTGAAGCACCCCGAGATCGACCGGCACCTGGCCCTCGCCGACCTCGTCGTCGTCAACAAGCTCGACCGGGCACCCGACGCAGCGTGCGTCCTCGGGCTCGTCCGCTCCCTCGCCGACCGCGCAGCCGTCGTCCCGGCCACCTATGGCCGCATCGATCCCGAGTTCCTCTTCGACTGCAGGCCCGGCGAGGAGCGCATCGGGCAGCTGTCCTTCGACGACCTGCACGAACACGGCAAGCACGGGGAATCCGGCGAGCACGGCCACGCCGATCACCTGCACACGGCCTACGACAGTCTGTCCTTCAGCTCCGAAGTGCCCCTGGACCCACGCCGGTTGATGGAGTTCCTCGACAGCAGGCCCGAGGGGCTGTACCGGATCAAGGGGTACGTCGACTTCGGGGCGTACGACGCCCACAACCGTTACGCCGTGCACGCGGTGGGGCGTTTCCTCCGGTTCTACCCGGAGCCCTGGACGCCGGGCGATGCCCGCCTCACCCAGCTGGTCCTCATCGGCTCGGGCATCGACGCGTCCGCCCTCGGCAAGGAACTCGAGGCGTGCAACAGCGACGCCCCGCACACCGCCGACGAGCACGGTATGTGGGGCGTCCTGCGCTACGTACAGGATCCGGAAGAGGACCTCGTGGAGCCGCCGGCCTAGACGGGGCCCGCCACCACCGCCACCGTCTTCGCCAGGGACACGCCCGAGCCGTCGCGGCGCGGGTCGAGCTCCGGGAGGTCGGCCGGCGTGCCGTTCTTCTGCGCCGCCTTGGCCGGGACGGGGCCCGCCCAGGCCAGGGACAGGCAGTCCTCGCCCTTCAGGAACCGCTGGCAGCGCACACCGCCGGTGGCGCGGCCCTTGCGCGGGTACTGGTCGAACGGGGTCAGCTTGGCCGTCGTCTGGACCGAGTCGTCGAGCGTGCCGCGCGAGCCCGCGACCGTGAAAACGACCGCATCCGCCGCCGGGTCCACCGCCGTGAAGGAGATGACCTTCGCGCCCTCGGTGAGCTTGATGCCCGCCATACCGCCCGCCGGACGGCCCTGGGGGCGGACCTGTGAGGCCTGGTAGCGCAGCAGCTGCGCGTCGTCCGTGATGAAGACCAGGTCCTCCTCGCCGGTGCGCAGCTCGACCGCGCCGACGATCCGGTCGCCGTCCTTGAGTGTGATGACCTCCAACTCCTCCTTGTTGGACGGGTAGTCGGGGACCACACGCTTGACGACGCCCTGTTCGGTGCCGAGGGCGAGACCGGGGGAGGACTCGTCCAGCGTGGTCAGGCAGACCACCGTCTCGCCGTCCTCCAGGGAGAGGAACTCCGACAGAGGCGCCCCGCCGGAGAGGTTCGGCGCCGACGCCGTGTCCGGCAGCTGGGGAAGGTCGACGACGTTGATCCGCAGGAGGCGGCCGGAGGAGGTCACCGCGCCGATCTCGCCGCGTGCCGTCGCCGGGACCGCCGACACGATCACGTCGTGCTTGGTGCGCCGGGCGTCGGCGTCCTCCGGGAAGGGCTCGCCGTTCGACGTGCGGGCCAGCAGGCCAGTGGAGGACAGCAGCACCCGGCACGGGTCGTCCGCGACCTGCAGCGGTACGGCGGCCGCCGGGGCGCCCGAGGCCTCCAGCAGGACCGTACGCCGCTCGGTGCCGAACTTCTTGGCCACCGCGGCCAGTTCGGAGGAGACCAGCTTGCGCAGCTCCGCGTCCGACTCCAGGATCCGGGTCAGCTCCGCGATCTCCGCGTTCAGCTTCTCCTTCTCCGACTCCAGCTCGATGCGGTCGTACTTGGTGAGACGGCGCAGCGGCGTGTCGAGGATGTACTGGGTCTGGATCTCCGAGAGCGAGAAGCGCTCCATCAGGCGCTCCTTCGCCTGCGCGCTGTTCTCGCTGGAGCGGATCAGCCTGATGACCTCGTCGATGTCGACGAGAGCCGTCAGCAGGCCCTCCACCAGGTGCAGCCGGTCGCGGCGCTTGGTGCGGCGGAACTCGCTGCGGCGGCGCACGACCTCGAAGCGGTGGTCGAGGTAGACCTCCAGGAGCTCCTTGAGGCCCAGGGTGAGCGGCTGGCCGTCCACCAGTGCGACGTTGTTGATGCCGAAGGACTCCTCCATCGGCGTCAGCTTGTACAGCTGCTCCAGGACGGCCTCCGGCACGAAGCCGTTCTTGATCTCGATGACCAGGCGCAGGCCGTGCGCGCGGTCGGTGAGGTCCTTGACGTCGGCGATGCCCTGGATCTTCTTGGAGCCGACCAGGTCCTTGATCTTGGCGATGACCTTCTCGGGACCGACCGTGAAGGGCAGTTCGGTGATGACCAGGCCCTTGCGGCGGGCGGTGACGGTCTCGATCTCGACCGTGGCACGGATCTTGAAGGTGCCGCGGCCCGTCTCGTACGCGTCCCGGATGCCGGCGAGGCCCACGATGCGGCCGCCGGTGGGCAGGTCCGGGCCGGGAACGTGCTTCATCAGGGTGTCGAGGTCCGCGGCGGGGTAGCGGATCAGGTGCCGGGCGGCCGCGACGACCTCGGCGAGGTTGTGCGGCGGCATGTTCGTCGCCATGCCGACCGCGATGCCCGACGAGCCGTTCACCAGCAGGTTCGGGAAGGCCGCGGGCAGGGCGACCGGCTCCTGCTCCTGGCCGTCGTAGTTGGGCGCGAAGTCGACCGTGTCCTCGTCGATCGACTCCGTCATCAGGCTCGTCGCCTGGGCCTGGCGGCACTCGGTGTACCGCATGGCGGCCGGCGGGTCGTCGTTGCCCAGGGACCCGAAGTTGCCGTGGCCGTCGACGAGCGGCACGCGCATGGAGAAGGGCTGGGCCATGCGCACCAGGGCGTCGTAGATCGACGCGTCACCGTGCGGGTGCAGCTTGCCCATGACCTCGCCGACCACGCGCGCGCACTTCACATAGCCGCGGTCGGGGCGCAGTCCCATCTCGTTCATCTGGTAGACGATGCGGCGGTGGACCGGCTTGAGACCGTCGCGGGCGTCGGGCAGGGCTCGGGAGTAGATGACCGAGTACGCGTACTCGAGGAAGGAGCCCTGCATCTCGTCGACGACGTCGATGTCGAGGATGCGCTCCTCGAACGAGTCGTCGGGCGGCGGGGTCTTCGTGCTGCGGCGGGCCATCGCTGCCGGCTCCTCTTTTCTGGCTGCT
Organism: Streptomyces sp. NPDC051172; assembly: GCF_040682555.1. Taxonomy (NCBI): domain Bacteria; kingdom Bacillati; phylum Actinomycetota; class Actinomycetes; order Kitasatosporales; family Streptomycetaceae; genus Streptomyces; species Streptomyces sp. NPDC051172. The sequence continues at coordinate 63,133 of NZ_JBFBBE010000034.1, read as the reverse complement.
CGCGCTGAAGCGTGAACGGGTTCTGACGCGACCATTGTGGACCGCGGCACTGACAACGCGGACGAGGACCTGGCGTCGAAGTAGGTTCCCGGCGTGGCGGAAGGCTACGCGATCCGCTGTGGGCGTATGTCGTGCGGGAACTTCGCCGACGATCTGCACGCTTGCATACAGTGGCAGGACCGGCAGGAAAACCGCGGTTCGAACCACCGCATCCGCGAGGCGAAGGGACGTACATGCCCATGGGTCACACGGCCACAGACCAGGCAGGCACCGGGGGCCTGACAGCGACCGAGCACCGTCTGGCCAACGGCCTGCGCGTGGTGCTCTCAGAGGATCACCTGACCCCGGTCGCGGCGGTGTGCCTCTGGTACGACGTCGGCTCGCGCCACGAAGTCAAGGGACGTACCGGCCTGGCTCACCTTTTCGAGCACCTGATGTTCCAGGGCTCCGGGCAGGTCAAGGGCAACGGGCACTTCGAGCTGGTGCAGGGCGCCGGCGGCTCGCTGAACGGCACCACCAGCTTCGAGCGCACCAACTACTTCGAGACCATGCCCGCCCACCAGTTGGAGCTCGCCCTCTGGCTGGAGGCCGACCGGATGGGCTCCCTGCTCGCCGCCCTCGACGACGAGTCCATGGAGAACCAGCGGGACGTCGTCAAGAACGAGCGCAGGCAGCGCTACGACAATGTGCCGTACGGCACGGCCTTCGAGAGGCTGACCGCCCTCGCCTACCCGGAGGGCCACCCCTACCACCACACGCCGATCGGCTCGATGGCCGACCTGGACGCGGCGACCCTGGAGGACGCGCGCGCGTTCTTCCGCACGTACTACGCGCCCAACAACGCCGTCCTCTCGGTCGTCGGTGACATCGACCCGGAGCAGACGCTCGCCTGGATCGAGAAGTACTTCGGGTCCATCGCCTCGCACGACGGGAAGCCGGAGCCCCGCGACGGCTCGCTGCCGGAGATCATCGGTGAGCAGCTGCGCGAGGTCATCGAGGAGGAGGTCCCGGCGCGCGCTCTGATGGCGGCCTACCGGCTGCCGCAGGACGGCACGCGCGAGGCGGACGCCGCCGACCTGGCGCTCACCGTCCTCGGCGGCGGCGAGTCCTCCCGCCTCTACAACCGGCTGGTGCGCCGCGACCGTACGGCCGTCGCGGCCGGATTCGGCCTGCTGCGGCTGGCCGGAGCACCCTCCCTGGGCTGGCTGGACGTGAAGACCTCCGGTGACGTCGAGGTGCCGGTCATCGAGGCCGCCATCGACGAGGAGCTCGCCCGGTTCGCCGCCGATGGCCCCATGGCCGAGGAAATGGAGCGTGCCCAGGCCCAGTTGGAGCGCGAGTGGCTGGACCGGCTCGGCACGGTCGCGGGCCGCGCCGACGAACTGTGCCGGTTCGCCGTCCTGTTCGGCGACCCTCAGCTCGCGCTGACCGCCGTGCAGCGCGTCCTGGAGGTGACGGCCAAGGAGGTCCAGGAGGTCGCCAAGGCCCGCCTGCGCCCCGACAACCGCGCGGTGCTCGTCTACGAGCCGCTCTCGCCCGAGTCCGCGGAGCACGCCCAGGACGAGGACTTCCCCGAAGACCCCGAGTCCGAAGCCACGGTGGAAGCCACCGACCAGAACGAGGAGGCGGCCAAGTGACCGAGCTCGCCACGATGCAGTTCCACCCGCAGCCCCGGGCGGGCGAGGCCAAGCCGTGGGCGTTCCCGTCCCCCGAGCGCGGCGCGCTCGACAACGGCCTGACCGTCCTGCGCTGCCACCGCCCCGGCCAGCAGGTCGTCGCCGTCGAGGTGCTCCTGGACGCACCCCTGGAGGCCGAGCCGGCCGGTTTCGAAGGCGTCGCCACGATCATGGCCCGAGCCTTCTCGGAGGGCACCGACAAGCACTCCGCCGAGGAGTTCGCCGCCGAACTGGAGCGCGCCGGCGCGACCCTGGACGCGCACGCCGACCACCCGGGCGTACGTCTGAGCCTCGAGGTCCCGGCCTCCCGTCTCGCCAAGGCGCTCGGGCTGCTCGCCGACGCCCTCAGGGCGCCCGCGTTCGCAGACAGCGAGGTCGAGCGGCTGGTCCGCAACCGCCTGGACGAGATCCCGCACGAGCTGGCCAACCCCTCGCGCCGTGCCGCCAAGGAGCTCTCCAAGGAGCTGTTCCCGGCGACCTCGCGCATGTCGCGCCCGCGCCAGGGCACCGAGGAGACGGTCGAGAAGATCGACGCGGCGGCCGTACGCGCCTTCTACGACCGCCATGTCCGGCCCGCCACGGCCACCGCCGTCGTCGTCGGCGACCTCACCGGCATCGACCTGGACGCGCTGCTCGGCGACACCCTGGGCGCCTGGACCGGCTCCAGGGCCGAACCCCGCCCCGTGCCGCCGGTGACCGCCGACGACACCGGGCGCGTGATCATCGTCGACCGTCCGGGCGCCGTCCAGACGCAGCTGCTCATCGGCCGCGTCGGCGCCGACCGGCACGACCGCGTGTGGCCCGCCCAGGTGCTCGGCACGTACTGCCTCGGCGGCACCCTCACCTCGCGCCTGGACCGCGTCCTGCGCGAGGAGAAGGGCTACACCTACGGTGTGCGCGCGTTCGGCCAGGTCCTCAGGTCCGCCCCGGACGGCTCCGGTGCCGCGATGCTCGCCATCAGCGGCTCCGTCGACACCCCGAACACCGGCCCGGCGCTGCAGGATCTGTGGACGGTGCTGCGCACGCTCGCCGAGGGCGGCCTCACCGACGCCGAGCGCGATGTCGCCGTCCAGAACCTCGTCGGTGTGGCGCCGCTGAAGTACGAGACCGCGGCGGCCGTCGCGAGCACGCTGGCCGACCAGGTCGAGCAGCACCTGCCCGACGACTACCAGGCGACGCTGTACCAGCAGCTCGCCGCGACCGGCACCGTGGAGGCCACCGCGGCGGCCGTGAGCGCCTTCCCGGTGGACCGTCTGGTGACGGTTCTCGTCGGTGACGCGGCCCAGATCAAGGAGCCCGTCGAGGCGCTCGGTATCGGTGAAGTCACGGTGGTGTCGGCCGAGTAGCGGCACGCGCGCGTGGGGTGGCCCTGGTGACGGATGCGTTACCAGGGCCCTCTTATGTCCGAATTGGCGGAGAATCGAAGGAGAGTTGCCTGTCTGCCCTGTGTGATGCGCTACAAACAGCGTGATCCGTTTGGGGATTGAAAGCGGCCCCGCTTAGCGTCTTCCGGGCTGTCCGTCAGGCACCGCGCCGCATCCGCGGCACCGGACAGCCATCGCCGAGTCCCCGTACGGCGCGAGCCAGGGGAGCCGGGGACCCATCGCAGTCCCCTGGGGTGAATCGGACGCCCGCGCGTGCAGCGAGGGGGTCCGTAGGAGACCTTCCTGCTCCGAACCCGTCAGCTAACCCGGTAGGCGAGAGGGAAGGAAAGGACCAGCCACCACATGGCGTTCACGCGCGCCACCGGGAAGCGTCGTCGCCCCGCACGGACGCACCGCACCACCACCCGCGCCGCCGGGGTCGCGGCCCTCGCCGCCACCGGCGTCATCGGTACCCTCGCGGCCCCCGCGCTCGCCGCCGACACCTCCGTCGAGCAGACCGGCCTCACCCCCGTCATCACCATCGGCGACACGATCGCCAACAGGATCGAGGCCCAGGCCGACGCCCAGAAGCAGGCCGCCGAGGAGGCCGCGCTCAAGAAGGCGGCCCAGGAGGCGGCACGCGAGAAGGCCGCTGCCCAGGCCAAGCAGGAGCGCGAGGCCAAGGAGCGCGCCGCCCGCGAGGCCGAGCGCAAGCGCCTCAACACGTTCGTGGCGCCGATCTCGAACTCGTACGTCTCCACCGGCTACCGGGCCAGCAGCTCGCTGTGGTCCTCCGGCAGCCACACCGGCATCGACTTCCACGCCGCGAGCGGCACGCCCGTGCACGCGGTCGGCGCCGGCACCGTCGTCCAGACCGGCTGGGGCGGCGCCTACGGCAACCAGATCGTGATCAAGATGAACGACGGCACGTACACCCAGTACGGCCATCTGTCGTCCATCGGCATCTCCGTGGGCCAGACGGTCACCCCGGGCCAGCAGATAGGCCTCTCCGGCGCGACCGGCAACACCACCGGACCGCACCTGCACTTCGAGGCCCGTACGACCCCCGAGTACGGCTCGGACATCGACCCCGTCGCCTACCTGCGCTCGCACGGCGTGAACGTCTGACGGCGCATCGCAAGATCTCCTTCCGGCCCCGGCTCCCGAGCCGGGGCTTTCGGTGTTTCTGCCGCCCCGCTGTCCAAAAAATATCCATGGATTCCGGCCCGCCGTCGGAAATTCCGGCTCCGTGCAATAGAGTCACCGATACACGTCAATCATCGACGTTTCACGGGGATTAAGTCGGAGGTCGGTCATGCGTATTCCGGCGCACTCGGTGTGCACGGCGATCCGGGACGACATCGTCGCCGGTGTCTACGAGCGTGGCAGCCGGCTCACCGAGGAACTCCTCGCGCGCCGCTACGGCGTCTCGCGCGTCCCCGTGCGCGAGGCGCTGCGCACGCTGGAGGCCGAGGGCTTCGTGGTGACCCGGCGGCACGCGGGCGCGTGCGTCGCGGAACCGACCGAGCAGGAGGCCGCCGACCTGCTGGAGATGCGCATGCTCCTGGAACCGCTCGGCGCCTCCCGGGCCGCCCAGCGGCGCACCGACGCCCATCTCAAGGTACTGCGCGGCCTGGTCAGGCTGGGTCAGGAGCGGGCCAGGAGGGGCAACAGCGAGGATCTGCGCTCCCTGGGAGGCTGGTTCCACGAGACGCTGGCCCAGGCCTCCGGCAGCCCCGCGCTGACCTCGATGCTGACCCAGCTGCGCCACAAGATCGCCTGGATGTACGCCGTGGAGGCACCGGTCGACCCCGGGCAGTCCTGGGCGGAGCACGGGGCGATCGTCGACGCCGTGGCCCGCGGCGACAGCGAGCGCGCGCGGGCGGTCACGACGCTGCACACCGAGCGCTCGACCGCGGCGCACCGGCTGCGCTTCGGCGGAGAGGGCCGCGCGAACGGTGTGAGGAACTCGCAACATGCCGTAAACATGTCGGGCCTGCGGCATTAACACGGGCGCCGTATACAAAGAAGCAACAATTCGCGGGGCATTATTTCTGCTGCCCGCGACCGGTAATTCCGCCGCCCCTGTGCGGGAAAAGCAAAGGGCCCGCCCGGCAATTCGGACGAGCCCTTCTGTGGTGCCGTGATCAGACGGTCTCGGGAAGCTCCTCGAGTCCCTCGGACACCAGCTTCGCCAGTCGGTCGAGGGCGACGTCCGCACCCTCGGCCTCGGAGGCGAGGACGATCTCCTCGCCGCCCTGGGCGCCCAGGCCGAGAACGGCCAGCATGGAGGCCGCGTTGACGGGGTTGCCGTCGGCCTTGGCGATCGTCACCGGGATACCTGCGGCCGTGGTGGCCCGGACGAAGATGGAAGCGGGGCGGGCGTGGAGGCCCTCGGCCCAGCCGACGTTGACGCGGCGCTCAGCCATGTGATGCTGCCCTTCAGTGTCTCAGGGTTGTCTAGACCAGTTTCCCACACGTGAAACGTCTCCGGAGCAGTCCTGTGTCCCGTCCGGGGTGGGCAGTCGGACCGCGGCCTCGGCCCGACTTCCGTCCTTGTTCTCTTCTCAACGGACTGCCGTGTTCTCCACAGACTGCCTCGCGCCGTTGTCGGACGCGAGCCGTACTCTGGGGCCCATGCAGACCTCGTCGGACCGGCACGAGTACCCCGCCCACTGGGAGGCCGACGTGGTGCTGCGCGACGGCGGCACCGCGCGCATCCGCCCCATCACCGTTGATGACGCCGAGCGCCTGGTCAGCTTCTACGAGCAGGTTTCGGACGAGTCGAAGTACTACCGCTTCTTCGCGCCCTACCCTCGTCTGTCCGCCAAGGACGTCCACCGCTTCACGCACCACGACTTTGTGGACCGGGTGGGACTCGCGGCCACGGTCGGCGGCGAGTTCATCGCCACCGTACGCTATGACCGCATCGGCACCGACGGCCTGCCCGCGTCAGCCCCGGCCGACGAGGCCGAGGTCGCCTTCCTCGTGCAGGACGCCCACCAGGGGCGCGGCGTCGCCTCCGCCCTCCTCGAACACATCGGCGCGGTCGCCCGGGAGCGTGGCATCCGCCGCTTCGCCGCCGAGGTGCTGCCCGCCAACAACAAGATGATCAAGGTGTTCACGGACGCCGGGTACACCCAGAAGCGCAGCTTCGAGGACGGCGTCGTACGCCTGGAGTTCGACCTCGAACCCACCGACCGTTCCCTCGCCGTCCAGCGCGCGCGTGAGCAGCGCGCCGAGGCGCGGTCCGTACGACGGCTGCTCGTGCCCGGCTCCGTCGCCGTCGTCGGCGCCGGCCGCACAGCCGGAGGCGTGGGCCGCAGCATCCTCGACAACATCCGCGACGCCGGCTTCACCGGGGCGCTGTACGCCGTGAACAAGGCGCTCCCCGAAGACGTCAAGGAGCTCGACGGCGTCCCCGCCCACCGCTCCGTCCGGGACATCGACGGTCCCGTCGACCTCGCGGTCGTCGCCGTGCCTGCCGAGCACGTCCCCGAGGCGGTCACCGAGTGCGGAGAGCACGGCGTGCAGGGACTCGTCGTCGTCTCCGCCGGGTACGCCGAGAGCGGGCCCGAGGGGCGCGAGCGCCAGCGCGAACTCGTACGGCACGCGCGCACGTACGGCATGCGGATCATCGGGCCGAACGCCTTCGGGATCATCAACACGTCCTCCGAGGTACGGCTGAACGCCTCACTCGCCCCGGAGATGCCCCGCCCCGGCCGGATCGGCCTGTTCGCCCAGTCCGGCGCCATCGGCATCGCGCTGCTGTCCCGGCTGCAGCGACGCGGCGGCGGTGTCACCGGAGTCACGGGCGTGTCCACCTTCGTGTCGTCCGGCAACCGCGCGGACGTGTCCGGCAACGACGTGATCCAGTACTGGTACGACGATCCCGACACCGATGTCGTCCTCATGTACCTGGAGTCCATCGGCAACCCGCGCAAGTTCACCCGCCTCGCCCGTCGCACGGCCGCCGCGAAGCCCCTGGTCGTGGTCCAGGGCGCCGGATCCGCCCCGCAGGGACATGCCGTACGGGCCACACGGCTGCCGCATGCGACGGTGTCCGCGCTGCTCAGACAGGCCGGCCTGATCCGCGTGGACACGATCACCGAGCTGGTCGACGCGGGCCTGCTGCTCGCACGGCAGCCCCTGCCGGCGGGCCCACGGGTGGCGATCCTCGGGAACTCCGAGTCCCTGGGGCTGCTCACGTACGACGCCTGCCTCTCCGAGGGGCTCAGGCCCCTCAGACCGCTGGACCTGACCACCGGGGCCTCGGCGGAGGACTTCCACCAGGCGCTGCTGCGGGCTCTAGGGGACGACTCGTGCGATGCGGTGGTGGTGACCGCGATCCCGGCGATCGGCGAGGGGTCGCCGGGGGATGCCGAGCTGGCGGAGGCGCTGCGATCGGCCGCCGAGTCCGTTCCGGGCAAGCCCGTACTCGTGGTGCACGTGGAGCTCGGCGGCCTCGCCGAGGCCCTGTCGGCCGCGACCAGCACCGCACCGCAGCCGGACACCAGGGCGACCGGCACCCGCCGGCTGCGCCCCTCACAGCAACTGCCCCCTCCGGCCCGCGCACAGGAGCCCGCGGCCCCCGCCACCTGCTCCCGCCTCATCCCCGCCTACCCTGCTGCCGAGCGCGCCGTCCGTGCCCTCGGCGAAGCCGTGAAGTACGCGCAATGGCGCCGCGACAGCGCCGACCCGGGCAAGGTGCCCGAGTACGAGGACATCGACGAGAAGGGAGCCGCCCGGCTCATCGGCCGGATGCTCGCGCGCGGGCAGGGGCTCACACTCGGCACCGAGGACACCTGCGAGCTGCTCGGGCAGTACGGCATCCCCGTGCGCAGGGCAGTGCCCGCGTTCACCCCGGACGACGCCGCCCGGGCCGCCGACACCCTCGGCTACCCCGTCGCCCTCAAGGCCACCGCCCCGCACCTTCGCCACCGCGCCGACCTGGGCGGCGTACGCCTGGATCTCGCTGACGAGGAGCAACTGCGGCGGGCGTACGCCGAGTTGACCGAGCTGTTCGGGAAGCCGGAGGAGCTCAGGCCGGTGGTGCAGGGGATGGCACCACGCGGCGTGGACACGGTGATACGGGCCGTCATCGACCCGGCAGCCGGGGCCGTCCTGTCCTTCGGGCTCGCCGGAGCGGCCTCCCAGCTGCTCGGCGACATGGCGCACCGGCTGGTCCCGGTCACCGACCGGGAGGCGACCTCGCTGGTCCGGTCGATCCGGACGGCGCCTCTCCTGTTCGGCTGGCGCGGCTCGACCCCGGTCGACACCCCTGCACTGGAAGAGCTGCTGCTGAGGGTGTCCAGGCTGGTCGACGACCACCCGGAGGTCGTCGCGGTGACCCTGGAGCCGGTCGTCGTCGCACCCCGTGGTCTGACCGTCCTGGGCGCCTCCGTCCGCCTCGCACCGCCACCGGCCCGCGACGACCTGGGCCCGCGCACCCTTCCCGTCTACTGAGACGTGCGCCGAGACAGTGCTGACCGGTGCCTCGCAGTCAGTGCACCCCCGTAGGATGGACGTCATGGCCAAGACCAGTACGACGACCCAGGGGCTGCGCGCGGCGATCGAGCGCAGCGGCTACTACCCGGCCCTCGTGGCCGAGGCGGTGGAGGCCGCCGTGGGCGGCGAGCCCATCCAGTCGTTCCTGGTCCACCAGGAGACCACGTTCGACGCGAACGAGGTGCGGCGGCACGTCACGGTGCTCGTCCTCACCGGCAACCGTTTCATCGTCAGCCACACCGACGAGCAGGCCGCGGACACCACCTCCCCGACCCCGTACGCCACGACCTCGACGGAGTCCGTGAAGCTCGGCCGGATCTCCTCGGTCGTGGTCAGCCGAGTGGTCGCCAACCCGGAGCAGTACCAGCCGGGCACCCTGCCCCGCGAGGTCGTCCTCACCATCGGCTGGGGCGCCGTCTCGCGCATCGACCTCGAGCCGGCGGCCTGCGGCGACCCCAACTGCGAGGCAGACCACGGGTACACGGGCAACTCGACGGCGGACGACCTCAGCCTGCGCGTCAGCGAGGCCGGTGACGGACCGGAGACCGTCCGTCAGGCGCTCGCCTTCGCCCAGTCCCTCTCCGAGGCCACCGCGGACACCACCCACTGATGTCGCAGTCCGCTCCCTGGGACACCCACCCGGAACCCCTCGCCGTCGACTCCGCGCCGCCGCCCGAGTACGGCAGCGGCTCCCTCGCCGACCTGCTGCCCACACTGGCCGCCGGGATGGCCGTACCGGACATGGCCGCCGCGATCACGGAGCTGACCCCCGCCGACCGGAACTGCGTGTTCCTGATCGACGGGCTCGGCTGGGAGCAGCTGAAGGCGCACCCGGACGAGGCGCCCTTCATGACCTCGCTCCTCGGCACCTCGCGCGGCGGCACCGGCCGCCCCCTGACCGCCGGCTACCCGGCGACCACCGCGACCTCCCTCGCCTCCGTCGGCACCGGTCTGCCGCCCGGCGCGCACGGCCTGCCCGGCTACACCGTGCGCAACCCGGAGACCGGCGAGCTGATGAACCAGCTGCGCTGGCGGCCGTGGACCCCGCCGCGCGCCTGGCAGCCGTATCCCACCGTCTTCCAGCTGGCCGAACAGGCCGGGGTGCACGCGGCGCAGGTGACGTCGCCGACCTTCGAGAACACCCCGCTGACCAAGGTCGCCCTCAGCGGCGGGACGTTCCACGGCCGGCTGTCCGGCGAGGACCGCATGGACCTCGCGGCAGCCCAACTGGCCGCCGGTGACCGCTCCTTGGTCTATACGTACTACGCCGAACTGGACGGCGCCGGCCACCGCTACGGCGTCGAGTCGGACACCTGGCGCGGCCAGCTCATGCATGTCGACCGCCTCGTCCAGCGCCTCGCCGAGCAACTGCCGCCGCGCACCGCGCTGTACGTCACCGCCGACCACGGCATGGTCGACATCCTTTTCGACGAAGAGCACCGCATCGACTTCGACGAGGACTGGGAACTGCGCGCCGGTGTCGCCCTGCTGGGCGGCGAGGGCCGCGCCCGGCACGTGTACGCGGTGCCGGGCGCCGAGAACGACGTCCTGACCTGCTGGCGCGAGGTGCTCGGCGAGCAGTTCTGGGTGGCCTCGCGGGACGAGGCGATCGCGGCGGGCTGGTTCGGACCGCACATCGACGAGCGCGTGTACGCCCGCATCGGCGACGTGGTCGCGGCCGCCCGCGACGACGTCCTGATCATCGCCTCCGAGCGGGAGCCCAAGGAGTCGGCGATGGTCGGCAACCACGGCTCGATGACCCCTGCCGAACAACTGGTCCCCCTCCTCGAAGTACGCTCCTGAGGCCCACCCTCCGATCCCCTCCACCGAAAGGTGCTCAACTCCCCATGCCCGAGCTGGTGTTCTTCTCCGGAACCATGGACTGCGGGAAGTCGACTTTGGCGCTGCAGATGGGGCACAACCGGTCGGCGCGGGGCCTGCAGGGTGTGATCTTCACGCGGGACGACCGTGCGGGAGAGGGGAAGCTCTCCTCGCGGCTCGGTCTGGTGACGGAGGCGGTCGAGGCGGCGCCGGGCATGGATTTGCACGGCTATCTGGTGGACCAGATGTCGAGGGGCGGCAAGGTCGACTATGTGATCGTGGACGAGGCGCAGTTCCTCGCTCCGGAACAGATCGACCAGCTGGCACGGATCGTGGACGACTTGGGCCTGGACGTCTTCGCCTTCGGCATCACGACCGACTTCCGTACGAAGCTCTTCCCGGGCTCGCAGCGGCTGATCGAGCTGGCGGACCGGATCGAGACCCTCCAGGTCCAGGCGATGTGCTGGTGCGGGGCGCGTGCTACGCACAACGCCCGAACGGTGGGCGGCGAGATGGTGGTGGAGGGCGAGCAGGTCGTGGTCGGTGATGTGAACCGGCCGGCCGAGGCGGTCGGCTATGAGGTGCTGTGCCGGCGCCACCACCGTCGCCGTATGACAAGCGTTTCCGCGCACGCGTCCGTCATCTCTCCGGATGTCCTGCCGGTCACCTGACCGCCCGCCCGCCTGTGCGGTCGTCGGCGGTGTATGAGGAATCCTGCGGTGGCAGCCGGGTCAGCGCTTGTCCGCTGGAGCCCAGTGGTCCGCGGCCAGATGTGCGGGCGTGAACTCCGGCTCCCTGCCGTCTGGATGGAAGGTGCGGTAGGTGGTCTCGGCCGTCGTCTGCAGGGTCCAGGCGGGCTCGGCGTGGCTGCCGCCGTACGACACCTCGGCCGTGAGGCGCCACGTCAGCAACCGTCGGTCCTCGGTGTACGGCGAGAGCACCACCCGCCGGATCTCCCCGGCGGGCACGGTCAGCGGCAGAGCGAACCCCGGGTTGACCTGGCGCCCCGTCGCGTCGAGGGCGGTGCGCACGACCGGGGGCGTGACGTCGAGCAGCACCTCCTGGTCCGGCGTGCGCATCGGCCGGTAGTTCTCCTGGCTTCGGCGCCGGGCGTCGGCCAGATCCTCGGCGAAGGCGACCGCGGGTCCCGGCAGCGCGGAGAGCACGACTCCGTCGGGCTTGAAGTCCTCGCGGGAAATCACCTCGGCGCGCAGCGAGCGCAGCACGACATCGACCGTGCCGACGGCGTTGAGGTCGACGTACACGTTGTAACCGGAGCAGGGGGTGTCCACGGGTTCGGGGCCGACGTCGGTACCGGGCATCCGCCGGACGCTGATGTGGGTCAGGCCCTGCACGCGCGCGGCGAACCGGACGATGTCCTCGGGCATCAGGCAGTCCTCCGATGCAGGCTCCGCGGCGGGCGGGCCATCGTGCGGAAGGGGTGGCCCGCCAAGTCGATCACGGCGGTGCCCTGGCGGTCCTCGCTGATCCAGTCCAGCTCCAACGTCCAGACCACGTACCACCGTTCGGTCTGCACCAGCAGCTCGAAGACCTCCGGGTCGTCCGGGCTCACCTTGTAGGAGAAGGGGCGCCCGTCGGCCTCGCGTGACTCCAGTCGAGGCGGGTCCTCGTCGAGCAGGACGGTGTAGCGGCGGGGCGGGACAATCCCGGCGTGCGGATTGAACACGCCGCGGGGAGTGCGGCGTTCGAGGACGACGGGGCGCAGCGCGGAGAGCACGACGGTCCTGCCCGCGAGGGCGGTGACAGTCAGCCGCAGGATGAACCCGCTGGCAGGCACCATGCGTTCGGGTTCGTTGCCTTGCGCGGCCACCTGGAAGAAGTCGGCTTGAGCCAGCTTCACATGGCATGCGAAGGGGGGCACCGCTTCGGTGAGCCGAGGGTTCGAGTCGGGCGGATCGGGATTGCGTTCCGGGGGACGGCGCCGGAGGATCTCGACGGCCTTCTCCACCAGAACGCCCGTGATCACGGCGGTGAGCGCGGGCGCCAGCCATGACGGTGCCTTGTCAGATGCCCACAGCAGCACCCCGGACAGTCCTGCGACCGCGGCGGTCCCCACGGTGGTGCGCAAGGTGTCGCGTGCCCGCATCATGGCCCCCGTCGGCAGGTGAATCACTGTGGCCACTCAACTGTCCACCTGCAACGGCAAGATGAGCAAGTGACGGGCGCCCCGGGGGGTTGAACGTCACCACCGCGGCCCTCGACGGGCAGGGTGGAACAGCTGCTGTCATCGGTGGTGACGCGGGCTCCGTCCAGTGTGTCGCCTCTGTGGCAGGCCGTGCTCAGGCTCGTGCTGCTGAGCCGGAACCCGCCCTGTTCCGGGGCAGTTCGCCACAGCTGTGCTGTTCAGACGGACAGGTCGTCGAGGGCGCACAGGTCGTCGTCGGCGATGTCAACCAGCCGGAGGCCGTCGGCTACGAGGTCCTGTCCCCGGACGTGCTGCCGGTGTTGCAGGCCTGGAAGGCTCACCCTGCGCTCAGCGCGGGCTCTCGATCAGTGAGAAGCGGGCTCCCTCGGGGTCGGCGACCGTGGCCACGCGCCCGTGGGCGCTGTCCCTCGGGGACTTGAGGACGTGGCCGCCCAGGTCCACGAGGCGGACGACGGCCTCGTCCGTGTCGGCGACTTCGAAGTACGTGATCCAATGCGGGCCCCGGTCGCGCGGCAGGGCGGTGCCCACGCCGTGGATACCGGCGACCGGGCGGCCCTCGAGGTGCAGGCTCACGTAGTCGAAGTCGGCGGACACGACCGGCTCCTCCTCGTAGCCGAAGACCGTCTCGTAGAACTTGGCCACGCTCGCCGACTCGAAGGTCAGCAGCTCGTTCCAGGCCGGGGTGCCGGGTACGCCCGTGAGAGCCGTGCCCAGGTGCTCGGCCGCCTGCCAGATGCCGAAGACGGCGCCGACGGGGTCCGAACCGATCGCGAGACGGCCGGCCTCGCCGGCGTCCAGGGGTCCCACCCCGATGGTGCCGCCGCACAGCCGTACCGTCTCCGCGGTCAGGTCCACGTCGTCCGAGGCGAGGTACGGCGTCCAGGCGATCGGCAGATGGCGGTCCGGCGGCAGCTGACCGATGCCGGCCACCTCGTAGCCGTCGAGCAGGGCCCGTGCGTACGGGCCGAGCTGCTGGGGGCCGGGCTGGAACTCCCAGCCGAACAGCGCACCGTAGAAGTCCTGGGTCGCGGCCAGACCGTGCACCATCAGACTCACCCAGCAGGGCGTGCCGGGCGCGTGCCGGGCGCGCGTCTCGCCGTTCGGGCCGGCCGACCCCCGTGCCTCCGTCATCGTCACTCTCCTCGACCCCTCGCGGTCGCCGTGTCGCTTCCGCACTCCGGATCTCCGTGCAGATGCTCGCACCACAGATGCGACCGCGCGCTCCGGGCGCGCCGCATGCCAGGAGGATGCCCGGTGTGCGGTTTGTCGTCCGTTTCTGTGCGATTGCCGACGGATGGCGATCAGCTGTACAGCATGTGCCCGAACCCGTACACCTCGTGATCGGGCCTGCCCGGCCGAGCAGAGTAGCCGGGCATGGACGATGCGGCCACCCCGTGCGCAAGGATGGGAGCCATGAACGCCATCATCTCCGCTTCCGAACTCGCGAGCGAGCTCGCGGGGCAGCGCCCGCCCGTACTGCTCGATGTCCGCTGGCAGCTCAGTGTGGCCAGGGCGGCCGGCGAGCCGCCCTTCGACGGCCGGGCCGAGTACGCGGCCGGGCACCTCCCCGGTGCCGTCTATGTCGACCTGGACTCGGAGCTCGCCTCCGCGCCCGGGGAACGCGGGCGGCACCCGCTGCCCGACCTCGGGGTCTTCGGCGCCGCGATGCGACGGGCGGGCGTGTCGGCCGGGACGCCGGTGGTCGTGTACGACGGCGGACAGGGCTGGGCCGCGGCCCGTGCCTGGTGGCTGCTGCGCTGGACGGGTCACCCGGACGTGCGGGTCCTCGACGGCGGGTTGCCGTCGTGGGAGGGGCCGCTGGAGACGTCGGAACCCGCGCCGGCGGAGGGCGACTTCGAGCCGGTTGCGGGTGGGGCGGGGCTGCTGGACGCCGATGGTGCGGCGGCGCTGGCGCGGGCCGGGGTGCTGTTCGACGCGCGGGCGGGGGAGCGGTATCGCGGGGAGGTGGAGCCGATCGACCGGGTCGGCGGCCACATTCCCGGGGCGGTGTCGGCGCCCACGAACGAGAACGTGGGGGCGGACGGCCGGTTCCTGCCCGCGGAGGAACTCGCCGGGCGGTTCAAGGCACTTGGTGCGGCCGACGGTGCGCCGGTCGGCGTGTACTGCGGCTCGGGCGTCTCCGGGGCGCACGAGGTGCTGGCGCTGGCGGTCGCGGGGATCGATGCGGCGCTGTACGTGGGCTCGTGGTCGGAGTGGTCGTCGGACCCGACTCGCCCTGTTGCGGTGGGGGCCGATCCTCAGTAGCCCTGGGTTCCCACGGGGGTGGTGCCGCTCGCCGGCACTGGCCGGGTGCAGCCTCTCCTCGGGTCGGGTGCCGCCCGGTGCGGCACGGCTGCCCCGAGGCTGCGCAGGTGGTCGGTCCGGTGCATGAGTGAGGGCCGCGCCTGGTCGGCGCGGCCCTCGTTCTCGTGCGGCCCTCTGCTCGGTCGGCTACTCCTGCTTCTTGCGGCGTGTGCCGAACACGATCTCGTCCCAGCTGGGGACGGCCGCGCGGCGGCCCGGGCGGACGCCGTCGGCCTCGGCCTGGCGGTCCGTGGCGCCCACGAGGCGGTCGCGGTGGCTGGTGACGGAGCGGGGCATGAGGACGTCCGCGTAGGCGGAACCGGCCGAGGCCGCGGGAGCCGGGGGCTCCTCCTCCTCGGGTTCGGCGGCGGCGGGCTCCTCCGGCGGTGGCGGCGGGGGCGAGGCCTCCGCGGGACGCTCCGGGACCACCAGATCGCCGCGGAAGCTCGGTACCGCTTCCAACAGGCTGGTCAGTGAGTCCCGTTCACCCGTGCTCTCCTCGGCGGGCTCGGAGGCCTGCGCCGGCAGGCTCGGCCGGTCGAGGGCACGGTCCAGCGGACGGTCGCGCGGCAGCCGTGCGATGCGCGGCACGAACGGAAAGCTGGGCTCCGGCGCGGCGAGGTCCTCGGACTCGCCGATCAGCGAGCGCGCCTCCTCGTCGACGGCCTGGACGAGCCGCCGGGGCGGGTCGTACGTCCAGCTCGCCGAGTGCGGTTCGCCCGCGACCCGGTAGACCAGCAGGACCTCCCAGGTGCCGTCGTCGCGGCGCCACGAGTCCCACTGCACGGTGTCCTTCTCGGCACCGCGCAGCAGCAGCCGCTCCTGTACGGCCTCGCCGAGCTGGGGTCCGGCGTTCTCACCGGGCCGGCGGACGGGCGTCTTGCGGGCCCGCTCGGCCATGAACGCGCGCTCCGCGAGCACAGGGCCCTCGAAGCGCCGTACGCGGTCGACGGGGATACCGGCGAGCTGGGCGACTTCTTCCGCGGAGGCACCGGCGCGTATACGCGCCTGGATGTCACGGGGGCGGAGATGGCTCTCCACCTCGATCTCGATCTGGCCGAGGCGGGGCCGGTCGCCGCGGACGGCGGCGCGCAGCCGTTCGTCGATCGGAAGCGTGTACTCCGTTGCGTCGGCAGCCTTCAGCACCAGCCGTGTGCCGTCATTCGAGACGGCCACGACACGCAGTTCGGGCATGGGGACCTCCCGGGTGGTGCCTGCCGACGTCACGTGCGTCGCTGCTTCCGCTAGTCGAGTGTGGCCTGCCCGGGTGCAGCCTGCCACAACCTTGCCGAGTTGCCCGGCGTGTCGGGCCAGGGCCCTGGATCGCCGTTATGGCACGGTTACCTTTTCGCAACGCTAAGTGACCAACTCCGTCACCCTGTGCAACTAGCCCCCTCCCGGCGGTCCTTGAAGGTCGCGGACGCCCTGGCGGGAGACCGGACCCAGGGCTCGCAACAGTACTCCATTCGGGCCACGTGCGTGGATTGGCGCGCCGCCCAACTTCTGGCAACGGATCGGACCCTGCCGCCCGTTGCGGGGTTCTTGGGATCTTGAACGTGGCGTACTTCACGGAATGGGCAGAAACGGAACCAATGGCTACGGCCCCAACACCCGCCGCAGGTAGTCGTTCTGGAAGCGCCGGTCCGGATCGAGCCGGTCCCGCAGCGCGGTGAACTCGCCGAAGCGCGGATAGACCCCGGAGAAGTACTCGGCGTCCCGCGTGTGCACCTTGCCCCAGTGCGGCCGGCCCTCGTGCGCGGTGAAGATGCGCTCGGCGGCGGTGAAGTACGCCTGATAGGGCGTCCCCCGGAACATATGGACGGCGACGTACGCACTGTCGCGGCCCGATGCCGTGGAAAGCGTGATGTCGTCGGCGGGCGCCGTGCGCACCTCGACGGGGAAGCTGACCCGCAGACCGGATCGGTCCATCATCGTCTTCAGTTCGCGCAGCGTCTCGGCGAGGGCCTCGCGCGGGACGGCGTACTCCATCTCCACGAAGCGCACCCGGCGCGGTGAAGTGAAGACCTTGTACGGAATGTCGGTGTAAGTGCGTGCAGACAGGGCTTTGCTGGAGATCTGGGCGATCGTCGGGACGGTCGCGGGCGCCGCCCGGCCGACCCACTGGGCGACCTGGAAGACGCCGTTGGAGAGGAACTCGTCCTCGAACCAGCCCGCAAGCCGGCTCACCGGCTTCTCGGGGCCCGCGCTGCGGTTGTTGCGCTTGGTGTTGGTGGAGCCGGTGTGCGGGAACCAGTAGAACTCGAAGTGCTCGTTCTCGGCCCACAGTTCGTCGAACTCGGCGAGCACCCTGTCGAAGGGCATCGGTTCCTCGCGCGCGGTGAGCAGGAAGATCGGCTCCACGGCGAAGGTGATCGCGGTGACGATGCCGAGGGCGCCGAGCCCGATCCGGGCGGCCGCGAAGACGTCCGAGTTCTCCTTCTCGGAGCAGGTGAGCACCGAACCGTCGGCCGTGACCAGCTCAAGTCCCTTGATCTGGGCGGCGATCGAGGCCGACTCGCGGCCGGTGCCGTGTGTGCCCGTGCTGGTGGCGCCGGAGACCGTCTGCTCCATGATGTCGCCCATGTTGGTCAGCGACAGACCCTCGCGGGCCAGAGCCATGTTGAGTCTCTTGAGCGGGGTGCCGGCCTCCACCGTGACCGTCATGGCATCGCGATCAATCTTGCGGATGCCGGTCAACAGTTGAGGGCGGATCAACACACCGTCGGTGGCGGCGATGGAAGTGAAGGAGTGCCCGGTGCCTACGGCCTTCACCGTCAGCCCGTCCTGAGCGGCCTGCCGTATCGCCGCCGACAGTTCCTCCACCGAGGCCGGCTCGACCTCCCGCGCGGGACGGGCCGTGACGTTGCCGCCCCAGTTACGCCACGTGTCGCTCTTCCCGCTCGCTGTGTTGCTCAACGGTGCCTCCCCGACGCGGAGCCGGCCTGCTGAGCCGGCGGTACCCCAGGAAACCGACCGTGACCGCGACGGCCCCGGACACCGCCGGAACCCCGTACCCGGCACGTGCGCCGGCCGCGTCGATGACCCAGCCGGCGGCCGAGGAGCCGAGTGCGACGCCGACCGCGAGGCCGGTGCTCACCCAGGTCATGCCCTCGGTCAACTGTGCACGTGGTACGTGCTCTTCGATGAGGGACATGGTCGTGATCATCGTGGGAGCGATGGACAGACCCGCAACGAACAGCGCCACGGCCAGAAACGGCAAGTTTCCGACCAGTAGGAGGGGGATCATACTCACGGCCATCGCGCATATGCCCAGCAGCCAGCGGCGTGCGGGCGCCCCCTTGAAGTGCAGCAGCCCGAACACGACGCCCGCCACGCAGGAACCCGCCGCGTACAGCGCGAGCACGATGCTCGCGGCGGCCTTGTGTCCCCGCTCGTCGGCGAAGGCCACGGTGACCACGTCGACGGAACCGAAGATCGTCCCGGTCGCCACGAAGGTGGCCACCAGTACTTGAAGGCCACGCGAGCGTAGTGCCGAACCGCCGCCCTGCTTCTCCCGGGGATGCGGCTCGGGCTCGGTGGCACGCTGGGCGGTCAGCCAGAAGACGCCGGTCGCCAGGAAGCAGGCGGCGAGCAGCGGCCCCGCCTCCGGGAACCAGGCCGTGGACAGGCCGATGGAGATGATCGGCCCGAAGATGAAGCACACCTCGTCCACCACCGACTCGAAGGAGTACGCGGTGTGCAGCTGCGGAGTGCCCCGGTACAGGGCGGCCCAGCGGGCGCGGATCATCGCGCCGAGGCTCGGCACGGAGCCGATGCCGGCGGCGCACACGAACAGCACCCAGTCCGGCCACCGGAAGTGCGCGGCGAGCAGCAGCCCGGCCGCCGAGGCGAGCGCGACGAGCGTCGCGGGCCGCAGCACCCTGCACTGCCCGTACTGGTCAACCAGCCGCGAGATCTGCGGCCCGATCGCCGCGGCCGCGAGCGCGATGGTCGCCGACAGGCCGCCCGCGAGCCCGTAGCGCCCGGTGAGCTCGGAGATCATCGTGACCACGCCGATGCCCATCATCGACAGCGGCATCCGGCCGAGGAGGCCCGCGGCGGAAAAGCCCTTGGTGCCGGGTGCGGCGAACAGGACGCGGTAGGGGCTGGGCACGGGGTCTCCGATGGCTACGGCTCAGAAAGGTGCTGACGACGGAAAGACGGAAAAGTGCCGCCTGGAGCTCGGTAAGGTGCGAATACGGCTGATACAGCTTACGAGTGGGGTCACCCTAATGCACCCGGCAATTCGGCGGGTGAACGCGTCCGGAATGCGGCCCGCCCCCGCTCGTCACCCCGCCGTTTCCCGGCTGTCAGTGCCGGGTGGCAGGATCGACCCATGTCAGACGCGCTCGATGCCACCCCCTACGACGCCCTGCTCCTGCTCTCGTTCGGCGGCCCGGAGGGCCCGGACGAGGTGGTCCCGTTCCTGGAGAACGTGACGCGCGGGCGGGGCATCCCCAAGGAACGCCTGAAGGAAGTCGGACAGCACTACTTCCTGTTCGGCGGGGTCAGCCCCATCAACGACCAGAACCGCGCCCTGCTGGACGCTCTCCGCAAGGACTTCGCGGACCACGGCCTGGACCTGCCGATCCACTGGGGCAACCGCAACTGGGCGCCCTACCTGACGGACACCCTGCGTGAGATGGTCGCCGACGGCCACCGCCGCATCCTGGTCCTCGCCACCAGCGCCTACGCCTCGTACTCGGGCTGCCGCCAGTACCGCGAGAACCTCGCCGACTCGCTCGCCGAGCTGGAGGCCGAGGGCCTGGAGCTGCCGAAGATCGACAAGATCCGGCACTACTTCAACCACGAGGGCTTCCTGGAGCCCATGATCGAAGGCGTCCTGCAGTCCCTGGCCGACCTCCCCGAGGACGTCCGGGACGGGGCGCACCTCGCGTTCTCGACGCATTCGATCCCCACCGCGTCCGCGGACACCTCCGGCCCGGTCGAGGACCACGGCGAGGGCGGCGCGTACGTCGAGCAGCACCTGGAGGTCGCTCAGCTGATCGCCGACGCGGTCCGCGAGCGCACCGGCATCGACCACCCCTGGCAGCTCGTCTACCAGTCGCGCTCCGGCGCCCCGCACATCCCGTGGCTGGAGCCCGACATCTGCGACCACCTGGAGGAGCGGCACGCGGCCGGCGTCCCGGCGGTCGTCATCGCCCCCATCGGTTTCGTCTCCGACCACATGGAGGTCCTCTACGACCTCGACACGGAGGCCAAGGCGAAGGCCGAGGAGCTGGGCCTGCCGATGCGCCGCTCCGCCACCGTCGGCGCCGACCCGCGCTTCGCCGCCGCGCTCCGCGACCTCGTCCTGGAGCGGGCGTCCGTGGAGCGCGGCGAGGAGGTCACGCCCTGCGCCCTGGGCACGCTCGGCGCGAGCCACAACGTCTGCCCGGTCGGCTGCTGCCCGGCCCGTGCCCCCCGCCCGGCCGCCGCGGGCGTCGACAGCCCCTACGCGTGAGGAGCCCCGTGACCGACCCCCTGCATCAGGAACTGCTTGCACTGGCCCAGGAGGCCGCCCGCCGCGCCGGGGCGCTGCTGCGGGACGGCCGGCCGGCCGATCTCGCGGTCGCCGCGACCAAGTCGAGCCCGATCGACGTGGTCACCGAGATGGACATCGCGGCGGAGAAGCTGATCACGGACCTGATCTCCGAGCACCGCCCGGACGACGGCTTCCTCGGCGAGGAGGGCGCCTCCACCGTGGGCACCAGCGGGATCCGCTGGGTGATCGACCCGCTCGACGGCACGGTCAACTACCTGTACGGGCTGCCCACCTGGGCCGTGTCCATCGCGGCCGAGCAGGACGGCGAGGCCGTCGTCGGGGTCGTCGCGATCCCGATGCGCGGGGAGACGTTCCGCGCGGTCCGCGGCGGCGGAGCGCACGCCACGGGCGCCTGGGAGGGCGAGCGCGAGCTGGCCTGCCGCCCCGCGCCGCCCCTCGACCAGGCCCTGGTCTCCACGGGCTTCAACTACGTCACCGAGGTCCGCACCCGCCAGGCCGAGGTCGCGCAGAAGCTGATCCCTCTGCTGCGCGACATCCGGCGCAGCGGTTCGGCCGCCGTCGACCTGTGCGACCTCGCGGCCGGCCGCCTCGACGGCTACTACGAGCGCGGGCTGCACCCGTGGGACCTCGCGGCCGGCGACCTCATCGCCCGGGAAGCGGGCGTGCTGACCGGTGGACGCCCCGGAGAGCGCCCTGCACACGCCCTGACGGTCGCCGGTACCCCGGGCGTCTTCGAGCCCCTCCAGCGCCTCCTGGAGGACTTCGGCGCCTGGCACGACTGACGGCACAGGCGCCCCCGCGGGCGAACGACCCGGACAAGCAGGCCCCCGGCGCTGGATTCGCCGGGGGCCTGCTGTCGTACGTACGCGCTGATCAGACGCAGACGCTAGGCGCCGACCTCCACACCGTGCTCGGCGGCGAGGCGGCGCAGGTCGTCGAGCTCGCCCTGCTCCACCTCGACGAGGAAGTCGTCGCCCTCGTCGCGAGCCCGCGTCAGGTCGGACTCGGTCGTCCTTATGCGCTGCAGAAGTCCTGCGGTGAATGCGTCCATGCTGCGCCCCCTCGTCCTGGGTCGTGGGTCGATGGCACGGGGGTGTGCCGTTCGGAAGGGGCGATCACGTCTCCATCAGGTGCCCGGCACACGGGCGCCGGGGGTGGCGACGGTGCCGGACACCCACGCCGACTCTGCGGAAAGCGGATTGCGCCGTGCCGCATGGTGCTGCGGCACTAGCAGAGCGTGATCGCGGGGTATGAACCGTCCTCCCCCCGCTTCCTTCCACGGAAACCTCAACCCGGCGAGAAAATCTCGCATTCCCGGGTCTCGCACCTGTCCTTCATCCGGTGCTCATCCTCCGCCCACCGCCTTACCGCCGACTTATGACCGAAAAGGGCAGGATGGAGGCACACACTCATGAAGACCCCTGCCCGCGTATGCCCTTGCAGGCGCTACGCGGGTGGACACAGGAAGGACAAGCGACGTGCGCGTACTCGTCGTCGAGGACGAGCAGCTGCTCGCCGATGCGGTGGCCACCGGACTGCGCCGGGAGGCCATGGCCGTCGACGTCGTGTACGACGGTGCGGCCGCCCTGGAGCGCATCGGCGTCAACGACTACGACGTGGTCGTCCTCGACCGCGACCTCCCGCTCGTCCACGGCGACGACGTCTGCCGCAAGATCGTGGAGCTCGGCATGCCCACGCGCGTGCTGATGCTCACGGCCTCCGGCGACGTGAGCGACCGCGTCGAGGGCCTGGAGATCGGCGCCGACGACTATCTCCCCAAGCCCTTCGCGTTCAGCGAGCTCATCGCACGCGTGCGTGCCCTCGGGCGGCGCACCAGCGTGCCGCTGCCGCCGGTCCTGGAGCGGGCGGGCATCAAGCTCGACCCCAACCGCCGCGAGGTCTTCCGCGACGGCAAGGAGGTCCAGCTCGCGCCGAAGGAGTTCGCCGTCCTGGAGGTGCTGATGCGCTCCGAGGGCGCCGTCGTCTCCGCCGAGCAGCTCCTGGAGAAGGCCTGGGACGAGAACACCGACCCGTTCACGAACGTCGTGCGCGTGACCGTCATGACCTTGCGCCGCAAGCTGGGCGAGCCGCCCGTGATCGTCACCGTGCCCGGCTCCGGCTACCGGATCTGATGCGCGATGGCTGCAACACCCGCTCTCCCCACGGCACCCCCCAAGCCCACCTGGGACCCCAGAAAACCCGAACCGCCGTTCCCCTGGCTGCGCCCGACCATCCGTATACGGCTCACGCTGCTGTACGGCGGCATGTTCCTGATCGCCGGCATTCTGCTGCTGTCGATCATCTATCTGCTGGCTGCCCAGGCCCTCCATCAGGGCCTGGGCCAGGCGTTCTCGGTGTCCGGCAACTTCGACATCACCAGCACCACCTGCCCCGCGGTGAATGCGGCACCGAAGAGCGAGGTTGCCTCGATCCTCGAGAACTGCGACGCCATCCAGCGCCAGCACGCCCTCGACGACCTGCTCAGCCGCTCGCTGCTGGCCTTGCTCGGTCTCGCCGTGATCGCCTTCGCCTTCGGCTACGCCATGGCCGGCCGGGTGCTCTCCCCGCTCGGCCGGATTCTGCGCACCGCGCGCGCGGTGGCCGGCTCGGACCTGTCCCGCCGGATCGAGCTGGACGGCCCGGACGACGAGATCAAGGAACTGGCCGACACCTTCGACGACATGCTGGAGCGCCTGCAGCGCGCCTTCACCGCCCAGCAGCGCTTCGTCGGCAACGCCTCGCACGAGCTGCGCACCCCGCTCGCGATCAACCGCACGCTCCTCGAGGTGCACCTGTCCGACCCGAACGCGCCGGCGGAGCTGCACCAGCTCGGCAAGACGCTGCTGGCCACCAACGAGCGCAGCGAGCAGCTCGTCGAGGGCCTGCTGCTGCTCGCCCGCAGCGACAACCAGATCGTCGAGCGCAAGCCGGTGGATCTCGCCGAGGTCGCCGAGCAGGCCGTCGACCAGGTGC
The DNA here is from genome assembly GCF_040682555.1 of Streptomyces sp. NPDC051172. Classification (NCBI taxonomy): domain Bacteria; kingdom Bacillati; phylum Actinomycetota; class Actinomycetes; order Kitasatosporales; family Streptomycetaceae; genus Streptomyces; species Streptomyces sp. NPDC051172. The sequence continues at coordinate 39,814 of NZ_JBFBBE010000034.1, read as the reverse complement.
GCTCGGAGGCGGACGCCAAGGGCGTGGTGATCCGTGGCGAGCAGAAGCCCGCGGTCGTGCAGGGCAACGGCGTGCTTCTGGAGCGGATCGCGCTGAACCTGGTACAGAACGCCGTGCGGTACAACGTCCCGGAGGACGGCTGGGTCGAGGTCACCACCGAGGTCCAGCACGGCCAGGCGGTCCTGGTGGTGTCGAACACCGGACCAGTGGTACCGGCGTACGAGATCGACAATCTCTTCGAGCCCTTCCGGCGGCTGCGCACGGAGCGCACGGGCAGTGACAAGGGCGTCGGCCTCGGTCTTTCCATCGTCCGGTCGGTGGCCCGGGCCCACGGCGGGCATATTTCAGCTCAGCCCCGCGAGGGGGGTGGCCTTGTGATGCGCGTCGCGCTGCCTATCTGAGATCATGTCGCCGACACACGGGGGATGTTCGCTTTGCGCGGAATTTTCTGGCCGCCGAATGGAGCACCCCATGTGTGATCGATCACAAGGGCGATTTTCCAGCCATCTACTCTCCGTGATCATGAGGACTGCCGTAAAGCCGGGAAAATCCGGGTTTTCGGGTGTCCTGATCACGGGAAGTACAGGGTGAGGCGCCTTTGAAGTGCGGTAGGGGGACCGTGTACGGTCCCGTTCGCCATCCAAGCCGATCACTCTTGAGGAGTCCGGTTGGGTGTCGATTGAGTAACAGACCTTGATGTGAGGCAAAATCTCCGCCTCGGGTCGGGCACAAGTCCGGCCTCTCACGCGTTACGTGCGCTGGAGACACCGCAGACACCCAGAGGGGGAGAGCGACATGGCAACGGATTACGACACCCCACGCAAGACCGACGACGACGTCGACTCGGACAGCCTTGAAGAGCTCAAGGCCAGGCGTAATGACAAGTCGACCTCCGCTGTGGACGTCGACGAGTTCGAGGCCGCCGAAGGCCTCGAGCTGCCCGGCGCGGACCTCTCGAACGAGGAGCTGGCCGTCCGGGTGCTGCCGAAGCAGCAGGACGAGTTCACCTGCATGAGCTGCTTCCTGGTGCACCACCGCAGCCAGCTGGCCCGCGAGAAGAACGGTCAGCCGATCTGCCGCGACTGCGACTGAGGCCGGGTCGGCCGTGACCGGCTCGACCCCTCCTTGGAAGCGCCGCTCTTCTTTGCCGGGAGCGGACGAAGGGCCGCCCGGCGGCCCTCACGGCGCGCGTGACGACGAGCGGGGCCCATCCGGTGCGACACCGGGTACGAAAGGGCCCACAGGATCGGCCTCGCTCGAATCGGCGGCCGGCCGGGTTGACCTCCCGGCCTCGCCGCGGGCACGTGTGCCCGGCGCCAGACGGGCCGGGGCGATCCGCGACAAGGCCAGGGAAGGCATTCGCAAGGGCGGCAGCGCCGCCAGGGCGGGCCTGGCGTATGTCGCGGACCGGATCATCGAGATCGCCCCGCGGATCCCCGTACGGGACCTCGCGGCGCTCCGCAGGCAGTTCCCGGGCCTGGGACCCGAGCAGCTCGCTGACAAGCTCGTGGCGGGTGCAGCGGCCGCCACCTCGACGGTCGGCGCGGGGATCGGAGCGGCGGCGATGCTGCCCGTACCGCCCGCGATGCCGACGGAACTGGCCGCCGAGATCACCGGGGTCGCGGCGATCGAGCTGAAACTGATCGCCGAACTCCACGAGGTCTACGGCGTACGCCCGCCCGGCAACCTCAAGCAGCGCAGCACCGCGTATCTCAACTCCTGGTCGGGAGAGCGCGGGATCGACGTGACCAAGCCGTCGACCGTGAGCTCCGCGCTGAACGGCCCCATGAAGCGCGAACTACGCCAGCAGATCATGAAACGCATGGTCCGCGACCTGCCGAACCTCATGCCCTTCATGGTGGGAGCCGCCGTGGGGGCGGTCATGAACCGCCGGGACACCAAGAAGCTCGCGGCGCGGATCCGCAAGGACCTGAGAAAGCTCCAGGTGCCCTGGGACGCACTCCCCGAACTCCCGCCTCTGGAAGCCCCGGAGCGGCCGCTTGAGCTGGGGGACGGCTCAGCGGGCTGAGCGGGGTTACGCCACGGCCTCCCTGGCCGTCCTCAGCGCCTGGGCCAGGCGCTCCGGCTCCCGCGTCGACAGGTACAGATACGGCGTCGGGTCCTCGGGGTCGGTGACCTCCACGCGCAGCGCCGTGGGGATGTAGGCGCGCAGCAGGAGGAAGGCGCGGGTGTCGGCCTTGTAGGTGCGCCAGGCGCGCGCCTCCTCCGGGTCCAGGACCTCCGCCTCGCCGAGCGCCGTCACCGGGATCTTCGCCTCGCCCGCGATCAGTGAGCCGCCCACCACCCGGATGCGGACCGAGCCGTACGCACTCGCCGCGACCGCCATCGCCGCCGTGCCGCCGACCAGGCCGCCGAGCAGCGGCAGGGTGCCGAAGGGCAGCATGATCAGGGCGAAGGAGACGCCCACCAGGAAGGAGATCAGCCACCACGAGCGGGGGGCGGTGAGGCGTTCTTCGTAAGGGGTGGCCGAGAGCTGCATGCAGCCAAGCTTGGCATGGTGTCCGGATTCGGTGGACGCGCGGGTAAGGTCTGCGGCTGTGAGTGGTACTTCCCCAGCTCTTCAGCCTCCCGCCGACGCGGTGAAACCGGTGCGGCACCCTGATGCTCCCGCGCCCGGTGAGCTGCTCGGTGCCCACTACGAACAGTGTTTCGGATGCGGCGGCGGGCAGCCCCATGGACTGCACCTGGAGGCACGGGCCGGCGAAGGCGTCACGATCACCGCGGAGTTCACCGTCCGGCCCGCTCACCAGGGGGCGCCCGGACTGGCTCACGGCGGGGTGCTGGCCACCGCCCTGGACGAGACCCTCGGCTCACTGAACTGGCTGCTCAGGACGATCGCCGTGACCGGGCGCCTGGAGACGGACTTCGTGCGGCCCGTTCCGGTCGGGACGGTGCTGTATCTGGAGGCCGAGGTCACGGCGGTGGCGGGCCGCAAGATCTACTCGTCCGCCTCCGGACGCATCGGTGGTCCGGGCGGGCCCGTGGCCCTGCGCGCCGACGCGCTGTTCATCGAGGTGAAGGTCGACCACTTCATCGACAACGGCCGCCCGGAAGAGATCCGGGCCGCCATGAACGACCCGGACCAGATCCGGCGCTCCCGTGCCTTCGAGGTGAACCCGTGAGCCGTGACCCCGTGAACGTACTGATCCGGCGCGTCGATCCCGACGTACCGCTTCCGTCGTACGCACATCCCGGTGACGCGGGCGCCGATCTGCGTACCACCGAGGCGTGTGAACTGAAGCCGGGTGAGCGGGCCGTGCTGCCCACAGGGGTGTCGATCGCGCTCCCGGAGGGGTACGCGGCCTTCGTGCACCCGCGGTCCGGGCTCGCCGCCCGCTGCGGTGTCGCCCTGGTGAATGCCCCGGGGACGGTTGATGCCGGGTACCGTGGAGAGATCAAGGTGATCCTGGTGAATCTCGACCCGCGCGAGGCCGTGCGGTTCGAGCGCTTCGACCGGATTGCCCAACTGGTCGTCCAGCAGGTCGAGAGGGTCCGCTTCCGGGAGGTCGCGGAGCTTCCCGGCTCGGCGCGGGCCGAAGGGGGCTTCGGGTCCACCGGAGGTCATGCCGCGGTGGCCGGGACGAGCAGCGCAAACGGTCAGGCCGCCATGGGCGGCACTACGGGTGGGAATCGATACGCTTCGGTCGTATCCGACCGGGAAGGACAGTGACGTGTTCGGACGTCGCAACAAGAAGGGTGCCGCCGAGGACGCGGCCGGCGAGGCCGAGCAGGTCGTCGACAGTGTCGACACTGAGGCGGACGACGAAGAGCGCGAGCGTGTGAGGCTCGAGCCCGAGCCGCGGCCGGACGGGCCGTGGGACGACTCGGAGGTGCGCGACCCGGCCGAGGGCCGCGTGGACCTGGGCGGGCTGTTCGTGCCCGGGGTCGACGGCATGGAGCTGCGGGTCGAGGTCGCGGGCGACGCGATCGTCGCGGCGACCGTCGTGCTGCGCGACAGCGCCATCCAGCTGCAGGCCTTCGCAGCTCCCAAGCGCGAGGGCATCTGGGGCGAGGTGCGCGAGGAGATCGGCTCGGGCATCACCCAGCAGGGTGGCATCATCGACGAGGTCGAGGGCCCGCTGGGCTGGGAGCTGCGTGCCCAGGTGCCGGTGCAGCTGCCGGACGGCACGGGCGGCTTCCAGGTCGTGCGGTTCGTCGGTGTGGACGGTCCCCGCTGGTTCCTGCGCGGTGTGATCTCCGGCCAGGGCGCGGTGCAGCCGCAGGCGGCCGGTCTGCTCGAGCAGATCTTCCGGGACACGGTCGTGGTCCGCGGCGACGGCCCGATGGCGCCCCGCGACCCGATCGTCCTGAAGCTGCCGAACGACGCCCAGATGGTCCCCGAGGGTATCCAGCAGGAGGAGGGCTCGCGCTTCTCCGGCGGCATGGGGCAGCTGCAGCGCGGACCGGAGATCACCGAGGTCCGCTGAGCGCTCCACAGGCCCCGCACCTCTTCAGTGCGGCTTCGCGGCCGCACTGTTCGAGAGCCGCACCCTTCTGGGTGCGGCTCTTTTGTGCGCGTGACCTCTTGACGGCGTATTGGTCTGTACCTACGGTCTCCGCTCGACGCGTCTGTTCATGAAGGCGCTTAGCGTTCACATACGAGAACGGATGCCCCCATGTGCCGTACCGCACTCCTCGTAACCGCCTCCGCGCTTGTCGTGTGCATGATCACATGGCCCGCGGCCCGCCGTGCCGACGCCGCCCCCACCGGCTTCGTGCACCCCGGAGTCACCGTCTCCAAGGCGCAGTTGGACTTCGCGCGCACCAAGGTGAACGCGGGCGCCCAGCCCTGGAAGGGCGCCTTCGACCAGATGATGGCGAGCAACTACGCCGACCTGAACCGCACGCCGAAACCCCGTGCCACCGTCGAATGCGGCTCCTACTCCAACCCCGACCACGGCTGCACGGACGAGCGCCAGGACGCGATCGCCGCGTACACGGACGCACTCGCCTGGTACATCACCCGCGACGACCGGTACGCGAAGAAGTCGATCGAGCTGATGGACGCCTGGTCCGCCGTGATCAAGGAGCACACCAACAGCAACGCGCCCCTGCAGACCGGCTGGGCGGGCTCCTCCTGGCCGAAGGCCGCCGAGATCATCAAGTACACGTACACCGGCGGCTGGGCGAACTCCGGCCGCTTCGCGAGCATGCTCCGCAACGTCTACCTCCCCGAGATCATCAACGGCTCCGACTCCAACGGCAACTGGGAGCTGTCGATGATGGAGGCGGCAGTCGGCATCTCCGTCTTCCTCGAGGACAAGGCGTCGTACGACAAGGCCATGGCGAGGTTCCGGACCCGTACCGCCGCGTACGTCTATCTCTCCTCGGACGGCGCTCTGCCGAAGACCGTGCCCGACCAGAACCTCGACACCAAGGCGAAGATCGTCAGCTACTGGCAGGGACAGTCCACCTTCGTCACCGGGCTCACCCAGGAGACCTGCCGCGACCTCACCCATACGGGATACGGCATCTCCGCGATCTCGCACGTCGCCGAGACCAGCCGGATCCAGGGCCAGGACCTGTACGGCTCCGATGTCGGCGAACGGCTGCGGCAGGCGCTCGGGTTCCAGGCCAAGTACCAGCTGGGCGCCGCCGTCCCGAGCCGGCTGTGCGGCGGCTCGCTGAAGCTCGGGCTCGGGCCCGTCACCGAGGTCGGTTACAACGCCCTGCACAACCGCCTCGGCATCGCGATGAGCGACACCCGGACGCTGACCGAACAGCAGCGGCCGGCCGGCACCAACGGTCTCTTCGTCGCCTGGGAGACCCTCACCCACGGGGACAATCCGAGCTGACCGACGTTCGAGGGAGCCACGGAGGGGCCGCCGGGCACGCCCTGCGCGGTGTCTCCTCCTCGACATCGACGGCGGACTCGACGTCGGCGAGGACGGACTTCTGGCCTCGCGGCGCGACCGCGTGTGACTGCGCCGGGCCGAGGTGCGCGAGCGCGACGAGCGCGTCGCCCTCGCCTGCGCCCCTGCTGGATCCCGCCGACCGGGTGCTGGAGCTGCGCGGCGTCAGAGTTCCGTCAAAGACGGCTCCGCTGCCGCTGACGGGACCTTTTGTCGCGATTGCTGGCCGTAAGGTCGACGCTGCGTGGGCAGCAGTGACCGGAAGACAATGGGGCCATGGGACGCGGCAAGCTTCGGATCTACCTCGGTGCGGCACCGGGCGTCGGCAAGACGTACGCGATGCTCTCCGAGGCGCACCGGCGGGTGGAGCGGGGGACCGACTGCGTGGTGGCCTTCGTGGAGCACCACGGGCGGCCGCGCACCGAAGTGATGCTGCACGGCCTGGAGCAGGTGGCCCGCAAGGAGCTGGCGTACCGGGACACGACGTTCACCGAGATGGACGTCGACGCCGTCCTCGCCCGCAGCCCCGAGGTGGCCCTGGTGGACGAACTCGCCCACACCAATGTCCCCGGCTCCCGCAACGCCAAACGCTGGCAGGACGTCGAGGAACTGCTTGCGGCCGGCATCGACGTCGTCTCGACCGTCAACATCCAGCACCTGGAGTCGCTCGGCGACGTCGTCGAGTCGATCACCGGCGTACGGCAGCGGGAGACCGTGCCGGACGAGGTGGTGCGGCGCGCGGACCAGATAGAGCTCGTCGACATGTCGCCGGAGGCGCTCCGCCGCCGTATGGCGCACGGCAACATCTACCAGCCCGACAAGGTCGATGCTGCCCTGTCGAACTACTTCCGGCCCGGCAACCTGACCGCCCTGCGGGAGCTGGCCCTGCTGTGGGTGGCGGACCGGGTCGACGAGTATCTGAAGCAGTACCGCAGCGACCACCGGGTGTCGAAGATATGGGGCTCGCGGGAGCGGATCGTGGTCGGTCTGACCGGCGGACCCGAGGGCCGCACCCTCATCCGGCGGGCCGCGCGACTCGCCGAGAAGGGCGCGGGCGGCGAGGTGCTGGCCGTCTACATAGCCAGCAGCGACGGGCTGACGGCCGCCTCGCCGAAGGAACTGGCCGTGCAGCGCACCCTCGTGGAGGACCTCGGTGGCACCTTCCACCACGTGGTCGGCGACGACGTACCGGCGGCGCTGCTCGCCTTCGCACGCGGGGCCAACGCGACCCAGATAGTGCTCGGTGTCTCACGGCGCAAGAGCTGGCAGTACGTCTTCGGGCCGGGCGTCGGCGCGACGGTAGCCCGCGACTCGGGGCCCGACCTCGACGTCCACCTGATCACGCACGACGAGGCGGGCAAGGGCCGCGGGCTGCCGGTGGCCCGGGGGGCGCGGCTGGGCCGGTCGCGGATCATCGCGGGCTGGCTGGTCGGCGTGCTCGGCCCCGCCGTCCTCGCGGTGCTCCTGAACACCGTCCATCTGGGACTCGCCAACGACATGCTGCTGTTCCTGGCGGTGACGGTCGCGGCGGCGCTGGTCGGCGGCCTGCTGCCCGCGCTGGCCTCGGCCGCGGTCGGCTCGCTGCTGCTGAACTACTTCTACACACCACCCCTGCACCGTTGGACCATCGCCGACCCGAAGAACATCGTCGCCATCGTGATCTTCGTGGGCGTCGGCGTCTCGGTGGCCTCGGTGGTCGATCTCGCCACCCGGCGCACCCACCAGGCGGCCCGGTTGCGTGCCGAGTCGGAGATCCTGTCGTTCCTCGCGGGCAACGTGCTGCGCGGCGAGACCGGCCTGGAGGAACTCCTCGAACGGGTCCGTGAGACCTTCGGCATGGAGTCGGCGGCCCTGCTGGAGCGGGCCGGCGACCACGACCCGTGGACCTGCGCGGGCCGCGCGGGCCTCGGCCCCGCGGTGCAGCGGCCGGACGAGGCGGACGTCGACGTACCGGCCGGGGACCACATGGCGCTGGCGCTGACCGGGCGGGTGCTGCCCGCCGAGGACCGCCGGGTGCTGGCCGCGTTCGCCGCCCAGGCGGCCGTCGTACTGGACCGCAGGCGCCTCCAGGAGGAGGCCGAACAGGCCCGGACGCTGGCCGAGGGCAACCGGATCCGGACGGCCCTGCTGGCCGCCGTCAGCCATGACCTCCGTACCCCGCTGGCCGGGATCAAGGCGGCCGTGTCGTCCTTGCGCTCGGACGACGTGGCGTGGTCCGAGGAGGACCAGGCGGAACTGCTGGAGGGCATCGAGGAGGGCGCCGACCGGCTCGACCACCTGGTGGGCAACCTCCTCGACATGTCCCGTCTGCAGACCGGCACGGTCACCCCGCTGATCCGCGAGGTCGACCTCGACGAGGTCGTACCGATGGCACTGGTCGGGGTGCCCGAGGACAGCGTCGAGCTGGACGTGCCGGAGACCCTGCCCATGGTCGACGTGGACCCGGGCCTGCTGGAGCGGTCGGTGGCCAACCTGGTCGAGAACGCCGTCAAGTACAGCCCGCCGGACCAGGCGGTACTGGTTGCCGCCAGCGCCATCGCCGACCGGGTCGAGGTGCGCGTGGTCGACCGCGGACCCGGCGTCCCCGACGACGCCAAGGAGCGCATCTTCGAGCCCTTCCAGCGCTACGGCGACGCCCCGCGCGGGGCCGGCGTGGGCCTCGGCCTCGCCGTGGCGCGCGGCTTCGCCGAGGCCATGGGCGGCACCCTCAACGCCGAGGACACACCCGGCGGCGGCCTCAGCATGGTCCTCACCCTGCGCGCGGCAGGATCGCGCGCGCCCGAGCTTCTCCACCCGGCGGAACCCGAAAGGCAGGCCACATGACCCGTGTGCTGGTCATCGATGACGAGCCGCAGATCGTGCGCGCCCTCGTGATCAACCTCAAGGCGCGCAAGTACGAGGTCGACGCGGCCCACGACGGCGCGACCGCCCTGCAGCTCGCCGCGGCCCGCCACCCCGACGTGGTCGTTCTCGACCTGGGCCTGCCCGACATGGACGGCGTCGAGGTGATCCGCGGGCTGCGCGGCTGGACCCGCGTGCCGATCCTGGTGCTGTCCGCCCGGCACACCTCCGACGAGAAGGTCGAGGCCCTCGACGCCGGTGCCGACGACTACGTCACCAAGCCCTTCGGCATGGACGAACTGCTCGCCCGGCTGCGGGCCGCCGTCCGGCGCGCCGAGCCGGTCGGCGTCGGCGAGGACGACGTGACCACCGTGGAGACCGAAGGGTTCACCGTCGACCTCGCCGCGAAGAAGGTCAACCGGGGCGGCAAGGACGTACGGCTCACGCCCACCGAGTGGCATCTGCTGGAGGTGCTGGTGCGCAACACGGGCCGGCTGGTGAGCCAGAAGCAGCTCCTCCAGGAAGTGTGGGGTCCGTCATACGGGACCGAGACGAACTACCTGAGGGTGTACATGGCCCAGCTGCGCAGGAAGCTGGAGGCGGATCCGTCGCACCCTGAGCACTTCATCACTGAGCCTGGGATGGGGTACCGGTTCGAGAGGTGAGGGGCGTCGGTTCGGGCACCGGGGTCGGGGGTACGTAGCTGTCAGTGCACCCCGGTACGCTTCAGATATGAGTGCTGTTCCTCAATCCGAAAAGCCGGTGGGCCGGATCCGGCGCATGCTCGACCGGCTTTCCTCTTCGCAGGAGGACCTGGAGTCCGAGGAGCTGCGGGAGGACACCGAGACCGCCGGATGCACCCGGATCGGTGACTGTCACGACCGACAGATCGTCACGGTTACTGGTACCTTGCGCACGGTCACCCTGCGGCCGCGTGCGGGCGTCCCGGCCCTGGAGGCCGAGCTGTTCGACGGCTCCGCCGCCCTGGACGTGGTGTGGCTCGGCAGGCGCTCCATCGTGGGCATAGAACCGGGGCGCAGGCTGATCGCATCGGGCCGCGTCTCGCTCAGCCGGGGCCGCCGGGTGCTGTTCAATCCGAAGTACGAACTGAGACCCCTCGGACGGGAGTAGCCGGTGACGTCGCTCGACAAGCCGACCGAAGACACTCAAGCCGACGACGCCCGGGCGGTGACCGAGGCCGCCCTGTTCGAAGCGTTCGGCGGAGTGCGGGGCATGGTCGAGACGGTGCTGCCCGGCCTCCTCTTCGTCACCATCTTCACGATCAACAAGGACCTGCACTGGTCGGCCATCGCCGCCCTCGCGGTGTCCCTGCTGCTCGTGGTGGTCCGCCTGGTCATGCGGGACACCGTCAAGCACGCGTTCAGCGGTGTCTTCGGTGTCGCCTTCGGTGTCGTCTTCGCGATGATGACGGGCAACGCCAAGGACTTCTACCTCCCCGGCATGCTCTACACGCTGGGCCTGGCGCTGGCGTACATCGTCACGACCCTGTGCGGGGTGCCGCTGCTCGGGCTGATCCTCGGGCCGGTGTTCAAGGAGAACCTCTCCTGGCGGACGCGCAATCCGGGGCGCAAGAAGGCGTATGCCAAGGCCAGTTGGGCCTGGGGCCTCATTCTGCTCGCCAAGTGCGCGATTCTCTTCCCGCTGTACTGGTGGGCGAACACGGCGCAGTTGGGCTGGGTTCTGGTCGCGCTGAAGATCCCGCCGTTCCTGCTGGCCGTCTGGCTCACCTGGGTGTTCCTGGCGAAGGCACCCGCGCCGATCGACGTGTTCGCGGAGATGGAGGCGCAGGAGCAGGCCGAGAAGGAGCGGGCCGCTGCCGATTCCGCTGCCGCGGGGGCTGAGGCGAGTGGCGGGCGGCACCGTCGGGAGGCATAGTCCCTGGGGGCTGCGCCCCCAGACCCCCGCTTTCGGCCTGACGGCCTCGTCCTCGAACGCCGGACGGGCTGAAAGACTCGAACGCCGGACGGGCTGAAAACAACAAAACGAAGGGCGCCCCTGGGTTCAGGGGCGCCCTTCGCCGTACCGGACATTCGATCAGCTCGCCGTGTCCTCGCGCCGCACCGAGAGCAGATCCTCCAGCTGCTCCTCACGGGCCTGGGCGGCGACGAACAGGAGCTCGTCGCCCGGCTCCAGGGAGTCGTCGCGGGACGGGGTGAGGACTCTGGTGCCGCGGATGATGGTGACCAGGGACGTGTCCTCGGGCCATTCGACGTCGCCGACCTGGGTGCCGGCCAGGGCCGACTCCTCCGGCAGCGTCAGCTCCACCAGGTTCGCGTCGCCGTGGCTGAAGCGGAGGAGGCGGACCAGGTCGCCGACCGAGACCGCTTCCTCGACCAGGGCCGACATCAGACGGGGGGTCGAGACCGCCACGTCGACGCCCCAGGACTCGTTGAAGAGCCATTCGTTCTTGGGGTTGTTGACGCGGGCCACGACACGCGGGACGCCGTACTCCGTCTTGGCGAGGAGCGAGACGACCAGGTTCACCTTGTCGTCGCCCGTCGCGGCGATGACCACGTTGCAGCGCTGGAGCGCCGCCTCGTCCAGCGAAGTGATCTCGCAGGCGTCGGCCAGCAGCCACTCCGCCTGTGGGACGCGCTCGACCGAGATGGCGGTCGGCGCCTTGTCGACGAGCAGGACCTCGTGGCCGTTCTCCAGCAGTTCGCCCGCGATCGAACGGCCGACCGCGCCGGCACCGGCAATGGCGACCCTCATCAGTGACCGCTCCCCTCTTCGGGACCCTTGGCGAAGGACGCCTCGACCTTGTCGACCTCGTCCGTGCGCATCATGACGTGCACGAGGTCGCCCTCCTGCAGCACCGTCTGCGAGGTGGGCAGGATCGCCTCGCCGAGGCGGGTCAGGAACGCCACGCGGATGCCCGTCTCCTCCTGCAGCGTGCTGATCTTGTGGCCGACCCAGGCGGCGGAGGCGTGCACCTCGGCGAGCTGCACACCGCCGGTGGGGTCGCGCCACAGCGGCTCGGCGCCCGAGGGGAGCAGCCGGCGCAGCATCTGGTCGGCCGTCCAGCGGACGGTGGCCACGGTCGGGATGCCCAGGCGCTGGTAGACCTCCGCACGGCGGGGGTCGTAGATCCGGGCCGCGACGTTCTCCACACCGAACATCTCGCGGGCGACGCGCGCCGCGATGATGTTGGAGTTGTCCCCGCTGGAGACGGCGGCGAAGGCGCCGGCCTCCTCGATTCCGGCCTCGCGCAGGGTGTCCTGGTCGAAGCCGATCCCGGTGACCCTACGGCCGCCGAATCCGGGCCCGAGGCGGCGGAAGGCCGTGGGGTCCTGGTCGATCACTGCGACCGTGTGCCCCTGTTGCTCCAGGGTCTGGGCAAGCGCGGAACCCACTCTTCCGCAGCCCATGATGACGATGTGCACGACCGTCCTTCCGGTGTCAAGAGTTACTGCTCAGCCACATCAGGGTCTCAGACAGACGCCCAAGCTACACACGCGCGGTAGGACGTCGGCACCCCTGTGCACGGTTGCCGTGCCGAGTGGGACCTCAGCGACGGCTGATGCTGCGGACGCTGGCAAGAGTCAGGATTCCGAGGCCGACGAGGGCCGCCGCGGCGCCGATCAGCTCTGCGGTGGCATGCATGGAACCTCCAAGGGACGGCAACTGGGGCGGTGATTGTCATATAGGCACGAGGGTGTGGCGGCCTGCGGAATCCGTCGCCGGAGCCCCCTTGGTTTTCACTCGGAGGGCAGATGGGTGGGGGAGGGTGGTTGGGTGCCCGTTCGAACGCCTACGATTACCTGTTGTGTCCAAACTGACCGACGTGCCCAAACGGATCCTGATCGGGCGCGCACTGCGCAGTGACCGGCTGGGCGAAACGCTCCTGCCGAAGCGCATTGCCCTCCCCGTCTTCGCCTCCGACCCGTTGTCCTCCGTGGCCTACGCCCCGGGAGAGGTGCTGCTGGTCCTGTCCATCGCGGGCGTGTCGGCGTACCACTTCAGCCCCTGGATCGCCCTCGCGGTGGTCGTGCTGATGTTCACCGTGGTCGCTTCCTACCGGCAGAACGTGCATGCCTACCCCAGCGGCGGCGGCGACTACGAGGTCGCGACCACCAACCTGGGTGCCAAGGCGGGCCTGACCGTGGCCAGCGCCCTGCTCGTCGACTACGTCCTCACCGTCGCCGTGTCGATCGCGTCCGGCATCGAGAACCTCGGCTCCGCCGTCCCGTTCGTGGTCGAGCACAAGGTGCTGTGCGCCGTGTCCGTGATCGTGCTGCTGACGCTGATGAACCTGCGGGGCGTGAAGGAGTCCGGCAAGCTCTTCGCGATCCCGACCTATGTGTTCGTCGGCGGCGTGTTCATCATGATCGCGTGGGGTGCGTTCCGCGGGCTGGTGCTGGGCGACACCATGCGGGCGCCGACGGCGGCGTACACGATCAAGGCCGAGCACCAGGGGCTGGCCGGTTTCGCGCTGGTCTTCCTGATGCTGCGTGCCTTCTCCTCCGGCTGTGCCGCGCTCACCGGTGTCGAGGCGATCTCCAACGGCGTGCCGGCCTTCCGCAAGCCCAAGTCGAAGAACGCGGCGACCACGCTCGCCGCGATGGGTCTGCTCGCCGTCACCATGTTCTGCGGGATCATCGCCCTCGCCCTGACGACCAAGGTCCGTATGGCCGAGAACCCGGCCACCGACCTGCTCAAGCACGGCGTCGCGATCGGCTCCGGCTATGTGCAGAACCCGGTGATCACCCAGGTTGCCGAGGCCGTCTTCGGCAAGGGCAGCTTCCTGTTCGTGGTGCTCGCCGCGGCCACCGCCCTCGTCCTGTTCCTGGCCGCCAACACCGCCTACAACGGCTTCCCGGTGCTCGGCTCGATCCTCGCCCAGGACCGTTATCTGCCCCGCCAGCTGCACACCCGCGGCGACCGCCTGGCGTTCTCGAACGGCATCGTGCTCCTCGCGGGTGCGGCCACCCTGCTGACCGTGATCTACGGCGCCGACTCGACGCGGCTGATCCAGCTGTACATCGTCGGCGTGTTCGTGTCCTTCACGCTCAGCCAGACCGGCATGGTCCGGCACTGGAACCGCCATCTGGCCGTCGAGAAGGACGTCGCCACGCGCCGCCACATGGTGCGCTCCCGCGCGATCAACGCCTTCGGCGCCTTCTTCACCGGCCTGGTGCTGGTCGTCGTCCTGGTCACCAAGTTCACGCACGGCGCCTGGGTCGCCCTGCTCGGCATGGTGATCTTCTACGCGACGATGACCGCGATCCGTAAGCACTACGACGGCGTGGCCGCGGAGATCGCGGCACCCGAGGGCCCGAGCGACGACAGCGTACGGCCCTCCCGCGTCCACTCGGTCGTCCTGATCTCGAAGATCCACCGCCCCACGCTGCGCGCCCTCGCCTACGCCAAGCTGATGCGCTCGGACAGCCTGGAGGCGCTCACCGTCAACGTCGACGCGGCGGAGACGAAGGCGCTGAAGGAGGAGTGGGAGCGGCGCGGCATCGACGTACCGCTGAAGGTGCTCGACTCGCCGTACCGCGAGATCACGCGGCCGATCATCGAGTACGTCAGGAGCCTGCGCAAGGAGTCGCCGCGGGACGCGGTGTCCGTGATCATCCCCGAGTACGTGGTCGGCCACTGGTACGAGCATCTGCTGCACAACCAGAGCGCGCTCAGGCTCAAGGGCCGGCTGCTGTTCACGCCGGGCATCATGGTGACGTCCGTGCCGTACCAGCTGCAGTCCTCGGAGGCGGCGAAGAGCAGGGCCCGCAAGCGGCAGGAGTGGAACGCGCCGGGCTCGGTGCGGCGCGGTCCGGCCCAGGAGGGCCGGCCGAAGGAGCCCTCGGGCTCCCAGAACTGACCCACGTCGGTCAACGGCCGGACGACACCCACGTAGACTGGTGGGCTGTTGTCCGGCCGTTTCCCTTTCGATGTTGTGGAGTCACCCCGCCATGCAGGCAGAACCGAAGAAGTCGCTGGTCGGGGAGGAGTACGAGGTCGAGATCGGCCCCGTCGCCCACGGCGGGCACTGCATCGCCCGTACCGCCGACGGCCAGGTGCTGTTCGTCCGGCACACGCTGCCCGGTGAGCGGGTCGTGGCGCGGGTCACGGAGGGCGAGGAGGGGGCCCGTTTCCTGCGCGCGGACGCGGTCCAGGTCCTTACGGCCTCCAAGGACCGCATCGAGGCGCCCTGCCCCTACGCCGGTCCCGGCCGCTGCGGTGGCTGCGACTGGCAGCACGCCAAGCCGGGCGCTCAGCGGCGGTTGAAGGGCGAGGTGCTCGCCGAGCAGCTGCAGCGGCTCGCGGGCCTCACGCCCGAGGAGGCCGGCTGGGACGGCACGGTGATGCCGGCCGAGGGCGACAAGCTGCCCGCGGGTGAGGTGCCTGCGTGGCGGACGCGTGTGCAGTACGCGGTGGACGCCGACGGCCGGGCCGGTCTGCGGCGGCACCGCTCGCACGAGGTCGAGGCGATCGACCACTGCATGATCGCGGCCGAGGGTGTCAGCGAGCTGGGCATCGAGAAGCGCGACTGGGTGGGCATGGCGTCGATCGACGCCATCGCGGCGACGGGCTCGCAGGACCGGCAGGTGATCCTCACACCGAAGCCGGGCGCCCGCCTGCCGATCGTCGAGCTGGACAAGCCGGTGTCCGTGATGCGGGTGGAGGAGAAGGACGGTGGGGTGCACCGCGTCCACGGCCGTCCCTTCGTCCGAGAGCGCGCGGACGGCCGAACGCACCGGGTCGGCAGCGGCGGCTTCTGGCAGGTCCACCCGAAGGCCGCCGACACCCTGGTGACCGCGGTCATGCAGGGCCTGCTGCCGCGCAAGGGCGAGATGGCGCTCGACCTGTACTGCGGCGTGGGCCTGTTCGCGGGCGCCCTGGCGGACCGGCTCGGCGACAAGGGCGCGGTGCTCGGCATCGAGTCCGGCAAGCGGGCCGTCGAGGACGCCCGGCACAACCTCGCCGACTTCGAGCGGGTGCGGATCGAACAGGGCAAGGTCGAAGCCGTACTGCCGCGCACCGGAATCACCGAGGTCGACCTCATCGTCCTCGACCCCCCGCGCGCGGGCGCCGGCCGCCGGACGGTGGCCCACCTGTCCTCGCTGGGCGCCCGCCGGATCGCCTACGTGGCTTGCGACCCGGCGGCGCTGGCGCGGGACCTGGGGTATTTCCGGGACGGGGGGTACCGGGTGCGGATGCTGCGGGCGTTCGATCTGTTTCCGATGACCCACCACGTTGAGTGTGTCGCGATCCTTGAGCCTGCGACAAAGGGTTCCTGACCTGCTGTTTCAGCGGGTGTGCGTTATATGTGCTGTGGGCGTTACGGGCGTTCCCACAGGGACCGGATGACCGTCCGTCACCTGCAAAAAACAGGCGCCTGACGGCCCATCAGAACGTGCGCCGAGCATGCGCCAAGATAAAGGGGCGGGGGCCATACGGGCTCCAGCCGTGGAGGAATGGCTCCAGGTCTGCGGGTCTGGGCTTGGGGGGCGCGGGGAGTTTCGGGGCTGCGCTGGTCTCGGTGAGGCGCTGGAGATGCTCGTCTGCGAACCTCATGCCTCCTCGGCGCCGCGGGCCGGCATTGAGTCGTACCGGCTGCGCAGGCGGGCCTTGAGGATCTTGCCGGTGGCGTTGCGGGGCAGGGCGTCGACGAGGACGACCGACTTGGGGAGCTTGTACTTGGCGAGTCGGCCGGACAGGGAGTCCATGATGTCGTCGGGCGACACGTCGGAGCCCGCGCGGGGCACGACCAGCGCTCTGCCCACTTCGCCCCATCGTTCGTCGGGTACGCCGATCACCGCGCATCCCTCCTCGTCGACGGTGGCCGCGTCCCCGGAGCGGAACCAACTTCCTTCGACGAAGGCGTCCTTGGTCGCTTCGGGCCACTGCCAGTAGCCCTTCATCACGTTGAGGCCCTCGATGATCACCTCGCCCGACCTCGCCCGACCTCGCCCGGTGCGACATCGGTGCGGTCGGCCCAGGGCGCGGTGACGGCATTGCTGCCGTTCCGTTTCCCTGGACCGCCGAGCCGAACCGGACGTGCGGTTGGCCACGCATCCGGCTTTCCACGTGTCCTGCCCAGTGGTCAGCCTTCGTCGGCTGCCGTTTCGATGGTCTTCGGAGTTGGAATCCTGGCTCCGCGGTAGCGGTAGTGGTAGCGGTAGCGTTCGATCATGACGCTGGATGCGCCGAGGCACACAGGGCCGCCATCGGCGAACCTCCATCCCTGGTCACAGAATCTCCTCAACTGGCTGCTGGGGACGCCGTGTTTGCGGCGGAGCCAGATCGCAACGCGGTGCCGCTAGCCGCCGCCCTCCAACTCATCGCCTCTGACGAGGCGCTGGGCCTGACCCCTGAGCAGCAGACGTACATGTGGGAACGTGCCGCCGAACTCGACCTCGCCGTGGTCAAAGACGTCACTGGCGCCGACACCATGCCGGCAGAGGTTCGTCGCGCTGCACTGCGCCCGCGTAGTCGAGCGTGGCCTCCGTCCCCTTCGCCTTGACGTGCTCCTCGGCGGGGCTGGGATTCCGGGCAGATCAGGCTGGCCAGGACACTGACAGGGCTCCTTGAGAATGGCTCTGCCCACAATTCCGGATGCCGTCGGTGATCTCATCGACACGTGTCTCCACTGGACGTCCTGCGGCGTAGCGGCTGCCTCATCCGCACGCCACGCAGCCGCGGGCCACCGCGCATACGCCGGGCGAGGGGGCCAGACGCCGGGGAGCGACTGTCAGGGCTCCGGCACTCCCGATCAGGTACGACGGCTTGTCGCGCGTCCCCCAATTTGATTGGGTACGGCGCGCCGGATACGCGAGGGGCGCGATCGGCGGGAGGGAACGGGCAGCGTGCAGCCTACGGCGCAGCAGGACATCCAGGGGCCACTGCCCCAAGGGCTCGCAGGAGCGATACGGCAGACTGCCGCTGACATCGCCAGACTGTTGAAAGACGCCTCCGACACGACCGTTCCCGTGCCGGATTCGCAGTGGACGGTCGGTGAGGCCGCCGCCCATCTGGCACTGGCCAACGAGCTGATGGCCGACCTCGCCTCCGGACACGCACGCCCCTACGGCGACGGCACGCCGCAGAGTCTGGCCGCCGCCAACGCACAGTCCCTCACCGTGTTCGCAGAGCGCCGGGCACAGCCGCTGGCGTCGTTGATCGCCGAGCAGGCCGCCGCGTTCCTCGACGCCGCGGATCGAGCCGCGAGCGACGAGAGCGCACCCGCACTCGTCACGCCGCTGGGTCCCATGGACCGGCACGTTCTCGCGTCCTACCTGCTCACACACATGCTGGGCCACGGCTACGACCTCGCTCGCGCCCTGAACCGCCCGCACATGATCGACCGCGACCGTGTCGGGCTGTGCATGCCGTTCATGCTCTCGGTCATGCCACGCGTCGTCGACACGGCGGCCATCGCCGGCCTGACCGTCCGCTACGCCATCCGCCTCCGGGGCGGCACGGCGTTCGGCGTCAGCCTGGACGACGGCGCCGTGCACGTGACCCCGGCGCCCCCAAGACGTCCCGACTGCACCATCCTGATCGAGCCCGTGGCCTTCCTCCTCATCGCGCTGGGCCGCCGCAACCCGTGGCGGGCCATCGGGCGGGGACAGGTCGTTGCCTGGGGACGCAAACCCTGGCTCGCGCCCCGCTTCCCGACGCTGTTCACCGCGCCCTGATCCGCCACCGGGCAGCTGCTCGCTCGTACACCCCGTACACAATGTCCGGTGCTAGCGTCCCTGCTGGAGCCGCAAGCCGCGTGTCTTCCCGGACGAGCTGTGCGACGTACCCGGCCCGCCAAGACGACGCACTTCGGGAGGCATCGTGTCCGGTACGGGCGAACCAGATGTCCGGAAGTTCAGCGCAAAGCCCCTGGGCGTCGACTGGATTCACGGGTCACCGTCGGCCAAGCACAACACCGACCCCGATCTTCAAGTGCACTGGTACGACGACCACACGGTGTTGCTCAGACAGAACAAGGCCATCAACTACGAGGCCCCGTTCCTGTACCTGTTGTTCGGCAATCGCCAGGCGGTCCTGATCGACACGGGTGCCACGGCGTCACCCGAATTCTTTCCGGTGCGCCGGACTGTCGATGACCTTGTCGAGACGTGGCTGGCGCACAACCCCCGCGACTCCTATGGCCTTCTCGTACTCCACACGCACTCACACGGCGATCATGTCGCGGGAGACAGCCAGTTCCTCGACCGACCGGACACGATCGTGGTCGGAGCCGATCGGGATGCGTCCTGGACGTACTTCGGGTTGGCCGACGACCCGGAGGCGGTACGGCCCCTCGACCTCGGCGGGCGGGTGCTGGAAGCTCTCGCGACCCCAGGCCATGACGCCGCAGCCATCACTTTCTACGACCCGTGGACCGGATTCCTGCTGACCGGAGACACCGTCTACCGCGGACGGCTGTACATCGAGGACTGGCCGGCCTTCTCACGGACCATTGACCGGCTGATCGCATTCGCCGACCGCCGTGCCGTCACCCACGTACTGGGCTGCCACATCGAGATGACCCGCGAGCCCGGCGTCGACTACCCGGTCCGCACCACGTACCAGCCGGACGAACCCCCGCTGGAGATGACCCCGGCCCACCTGCACGCCGTGCGCGCGGCCCTGGACGAAGTCGGGCCTGAACCCGCTCGACGCGCGTTCGCCGACTTCATTCTCCGGCCCATGGCAACTTGAACAGTTCCCCCTCGTCAGTGCCTCGGCACAGGTCCCCGATCTCCGTGTCGGCGTCCTGGCGCCCATGACGAGCGGTGGGCGGAGCCGCGGCGATACGCTGATGGCGCTCGGCAAACCAGCGTGCGCTCAGCCGCAACTCCAGCGACCGCAGCAGGCCGGCCATCGCGGAGGCGCCGGCGAACCACAGGATGGCGATGGTCGAGACGTCGTAGACCGTGCCGAAGGCGCCGCCCAGATACTGGTGCGCGAGATAGGCGAGGGCGCGTCCGTTGGCCTGGCCGCCCGACTTGAACTCCTTCTCCGGGATCAGCACCGTCGTGATGAAGCTGGTGGTGATCAGGAAGGCGCTCATGATCAGAGCGGCCGTGGTGAGCAGCTTCTTGGTGTCCCGGATCCGGCCGGTCGGCCGCTCCTCGGTGTCCGTCGCGTCGCCCCGGACGTGCGGCATCACGGCGACACCGGTCTCGAAGCCGGAGAGGCCGAGCGCGAGCTTGGGGAAGACCAGCAGGGAGACGCCGATCATGACGAAGACGTTGCCGTGCTCCGCGGTCAGCGCGCTGGTCCAGTCGGTGACCACGTGCCCGGCGCTGACAACGTGCCAGAAGCCGACGCACACCACGACGACGTTCAACGCGAGGTAGACGCCGACCAGGACGACCGCGACGCCGACCGCCTCCAGGAAGCCCTTGAGGAACACCGCGCCGAGCAGGGCGACCAGGATGAGGGTGATCAGCATCTGCTTGTCGTGCAGCGCGCTGTTCAGGTGCGGGTTCTCGACGAGGTGGGTCGAGGCGTCCGCGGCCGACAGGGTGATGGTGATCAGGAAGTCGGTGGCGGCGAAGCCGAGCAGGGTCAGGACGAACAGCTTGCCCTTCCAGAACGACAGCAGCCGCTCCAGCATGGCGATGGAGCCTTCGCCGTGCGGGCTCTCCTCGGCCACTCGGCGGTAGATCGGCAGGGCGCCGACCAGGGTGACGATGACCAGCACGATGGTCGCGATCGGCGACAGCAGGCCGGCCGCCAGGGCGGCGATGCCCGGCTGGTAGCCGAGGGTCGAGAAGTAGTCGACGCCGGTCAGGCACATCACCCGCCACCAGCGCTGCCCCTTGTGCGGGGGTTCGGGCTGGGCGTGGGGACCTGTGTGGCCGCCGCTCCTGCCCATGTCGGACAGCCCCTCCAGCATCCAGGCGCGCAGGCGACTGGCAGAGAGGTGTCCGGTCGTGGCCATCGGTGTGCTCCTGATGTGCTGCTCAGCGTGTGGATTCCGGCCATCACGCGGACGGCGGCACCAGCGTAGGCAGAGAGTGAAGCGCGGGCCCACGGGAGAATGATCCATCGGCGTCAAGACTGCGTTAGGAGCGGTCGGGGCAGGTCAAGGCATACAGCGGATGGGGGAAATCGTTCACCGGACGCTTCTCCTTGCGCCTGCGCGGACCGGGCGAAACCCTCTTCGAACGGGTCCCGCCCGGCCAAGGGTGTGAGGGGCCGCCCAGCGGGTCGAGGCGATGGCCTGCCGGGCCGCGCCCGTCCAGGGGACGAGGACGTCTGTCGCCGATTCGACGTCGCCGTCGGTGCGGCCCGCCATGGCCCGCAGACGGAAGCGGGCCGCGTCCGAGGCGACAACAGCAGACCCGCCGCGGCCGGCCACAGGGCAGCGCGCCGCATGGCGAGCCGGCCGGAGCCCCGGTCGACAGAGATCCGGAGAAGGTGATCGGCACACTTTGACGCGTCTCTGACGGCCACCTGTGCTTCTTGACGCCCTCAGAGCCATGCACCGTGGTCCGACACCCGCCGACGGCTCCTTGCCACAGGTCGGCGCAGGTGCCGTATGAGTCGGGTCAAAGGTGTGCGGACCGCCGTAAGGGAGCCGTCAACGGACCGGCGTCATCTACCCGCTGGTCGTCACCGGCGTCGCCCAGGCGCTGTTCCACAACAAGGCGAACGGCTCGGAGATCAAGTCGGACGGCAAGGTCGTCGGCTCGTCCCTGACCGGGCAGTCGTACAACCTGCCGCTGAGGAAGGGCCAGCAGACCCCGGCCCCGGACCTGAAGTGGTTCCAGGGTCGCCCGGCCAACGGCCTCGGCGCCAACAGCGTCAACACCCGGTACAAGCTGATCCTGTCCGGTGCCACGAACCTCTCCGCCGACAACAAGACCCTGATCCAGCAGGTCAAGGACGCCAAGGCGGCCGTCATCAAGGACAACTCGGTGCCCGGCTGCACGGTCAGGGCGTCCGAGGTCCCCGCCGACGCGGTCACGTCCTCCGGCTCCGGCCTGGACCCGGACATCTCCCCGGCCTACGCCCAGCTTCAGGTCCACCGGATCGCCGAGAAGAACAACCTGTCGATCGCCCAGGTCGACAAGCTGGTCAAGGACCACACCGAGGGCCGCACCCTCGGCTTCATAGGCGAACCCCGGGTGAACGTCCTCGAACTCAACATCGCCCTCAAGGGCCTTGTGGCGAAGACGAGCTGATGGCGTTACCCATGGAGACGGACGGGAGTCGGCGACCGGGAAGGAATCCCGGCTCGGCCGGCTCCCGCCGCATCCGCACGTACGCCAGTGCGACACGAAAGGCGTACACCGATGACCAGGGTGTTGGTGGTCGAGGACGACCCGCAGCTCGTCCGGGCCCTCGTGATCACCATGCAGGCACGCCAGTACGGCGTGGGACGCAGCGCCGGACGGTGCGACAGCCCTCGGGCTCGCGGCCACCCGCCGGCCTTGGAGCGGAGCGGGTCGGGAATGGTCTGCGCGGTGTTGTCTCGCCGGCGAGACGGGCACAGGATGGGGAGGCCTGCGAGGGTATTCGTGTGCCGCGGCGAAGTGGTGTCGGCCGCCGTTCGGATGTCGAGTGTCGGATTGTTTGCACAGGAGAGTCATGGCGAACCCAGTTCGAGGATCAGGGAGTTGGCCGATGAGTCGCGGCGGAGAGGCGGCGGGCAGGTGACGATCGGCAACGGCGACAGCCTCCTGGCCGTCCGCGGTTATCTCGACGGGCTGATCCGGGCGCGACTGACCAGTCCGTTCAGCTGCGACGTCCCGTTGGTCTCACTCGGGTTCGACTCGCTCGCGGCCATCGAGCTGTGGAGCCGGATGCGGACCGACCTCGGTGTGGACATCCCGGCCGGCGAGCTGCTGGACCTCACCCTGGATGGTCTGACGGCGCGGGTGCGGGCGGAAGGTGGGTCTGTCGCCGCGTTCGCTGCCGGACCGGTGGCCGGCGGACCCGCCGGGGCAGACCTCGACGATGCCTCTCCGGAGGCGGCCGCGCAGCTGCTGGCGAGCCTCGACGGCCTGGACGACGCGGGGATGGAGCGCCTGGCGGCCGGACTCGGACCCCGATCCGAGGCAACGCCCGCGGACTGAGCCCGGCCTCCCCGACAGGGACCGTCCATCGTTCGTGCCGGCGCACGACCCGTGCGGTGATCGAGGCTCTACCGGTGAAGGTTCGTAGGTCTTCCTCCTGGCGAAGCTGGGCACCACGGAGTCGTTCGCAGAATGCGCCGGGCCGTCGACCGGTGGCGGGCTCGTCGGGCTG
Source organism: Streptomyces sp. NPDC051172 (assembly GCF_040682555.1). NCBI lineage: Bacteria > Bacillati > Actinomycetota > Actinomycetes > Kitasatosporales > Streptomycetaceae > Streptomyces > Streptomyces sp. NPDC051172. Next base: position 16,880 of record NZ_JBFBBE010000034.1, on the reverse strand, counting down.
GGGCGTGCAGCTGTTCGTGGGCGGCACCTTCTTCTTGCTCAGAGGGTCGCCTTCAAGGTCGCGCCCGGCCGGACGAACCGGCGGCCGGTGCCGGTGCCGGTGCCGGTGCCGAGACCGAGCCGGCCACCGCCGTAACTTGACCGACCGAATACACATCCCGTTGTGGAGCCTCGATGAGTTCCTCCTCTGTCTTCCTGAGCGGACCGCAGTACGTGCTGGGGGAGATCGCGTCGCACCATACCGAGATCCCGGATCTGCAGGCGCGTGCCGGTGAACTAGGGGTGCCGTATGCCCCGGAGGTCTGGGGCTGGGGCCATGCGCACCGGAGCCACAAGTCGCTGGAGGACCTGGCGGTCGAGGCGGGCAGGGCGACGCTCCGCGCCGCCGGCGTCGACCCCTCCTCCGTCGACGCACTGGTGCTGTGCTGCACCAGTTTTCCAGGGGGCCCGGACAGCCACGGCAGTTTCGTGCGGACCATCTCGGAGGGGTTGGGAACGTGTGAGACCGACTTCCTCGGCATCACGCTCGACCGATGCACGAACCTGCTGGCGGGCCTGCGAGTCGCGCAGGCCTTCGTAGCTGCCGGAATCCATCGGCGGGTCCTGGTCATCACCACCGACAGAGTCACTGCCGAGGCGGAAAGACTGGCCAAGTTCGCCCTGTTCAGCGATGGCGCGGCCGGTGTGCTGGTGTCGGACACCGACGGGGAGTACGAGATCGTCGCAAGTGCGGCAGCGCACGAGATGAAGGATCTGGAATGGTCGAACGAGATCAGTCCGGACCTCTCCCGCCGCGTGAACGCGCAGCTGATGAAACGTGCAGCCATGGGAATCGACCAGGTCGACATCCTCATGCACACCAATATCTTCGAAGCCATCATCGTCATGAAAGAGCTTCAGGCGGGATTTACCGCAGCGCAGTTGTACACGGACAACATCGCGAGAGTAGGCCACTGCTTTGCCGCTGACCCGATCATCAACCTGACGGACCTCGCGGCAGCCGGTGGCATTCGCGACAACGGGCACTACCTGCTGGCCGCCTCGGTTCCAGGAGTACGGTACGGGGTTCTGCTCCGCAAGCAGACGCGTTAACACTCGAAAGCACTCGAACCGGCATCATCGGAATGGTCGGCGGGCGGCGTTGTCTCGCTGGCGAGACAGGCGTCGGCCGACATATCGCAGCGGGCTCATGGCGAAGACGACAAACGAAGCGCCGACAGCGGCGTGATGCCGCGAGAGGGCGGCGAATCTGGCGGGGCTGCGCCTCGGACGCGTAACTTTCATCGAGCATCGCCTGATCAAGGTGCCGCCGGGCTCGCGGCCGTCTCGACCGATGCTGACCTGCGGATCTGAAAGGGCGACATGACTTACGGGCTGCTCAGTGGTCTCGATGAGGACATCCTGGCGTTGCCGTTCTACGAGCAGCAGCACCGCACGTTGGCCGTGGAACTCGCCGACTGGTGCGCCGGCCACGCCGGCCTGTGGTCACGTCCTTTGGAGCAGACCCCGGAGAAGGCCGGCAAAGAGATCCTGAGCGGGCTCGGCTCCGCCGGATGGCTGGGATTCCTCGATCCCGCGAACGGGTCCGCCGCCGGTGACCACCGCTCGATCTGCCTGGCCAGGGAGATCCTTGCGTACGCCGACGATCTGGCGGACTTCGCCTTCTCCATCCAAGCGCTGTCGGCGACCCCGATCGTCCAATACGGAAACAGTCAGCAGCAGCTGGAGTATCTGCCGCGAATGGCGTCGGGTGAGACGGCGGGATCGTTCGCGATCTCGGAGAAGGAGGCCGGCTCCGACATATCCGCAATCGGTCTGACTGCCGACCGAGTGTCCGACGGCTATCTGTTGAACGGCCGCAAGGCCTGGATCGCCAATGCCGGCATCGCGGATCTGCACTGCGTGATCGCCCGGACGGGCGGGGGACCCGGTGCGCTGGGGCTCACGGCATTTCTGGTGCCGGCGCGCACGCCTGGAGTCCGGGTGCTGGAGGAGGTGCGGCTGGTTGCTCCGCGCTCGTTCGGACACCTGGCCTTCGAAGACTGCCTGGTCCCCGAATCGAGCGTGCTCGGACGCCCCGGACAGGGGTTCGTGGTCGCGACGGACCTGCTGGAGCGATTCCGGATGACGGTGGGGGCGGCCGCGGTGGGGTTTGCGCGGCGCGCTCTCGACTCGGCAGTCCAGCAGGCCCGTGAACGGCGGATCCACGGCGGCAGGCTGATGGACCTTCAGCTTGTGAAGGGTGCGCTCGCCGACATGGAGGTGAAGCTCAACGCTTCCGCGCTGTTGGTCGCGCGGGCTGCGTGGGAGCTCGACCAAGGAAATCCCGGCTATGCGAAGCACTCGAGTATCGCCAAGGTGGCCGCCACTGAGGCCGCACAGGAGATCGTCGACAGTGCTGTCCAGGTCCACGGGGCTGCCGGCCTGGTTGCCGACAGCGTCCCCGAGCGCTTGTACCGGCAGGTCAGGTCCCTGAGGATCTACGAGGGAGCGTCCGAGGTCCAGAAGCTGATCATCGCGGACGCGCTGGGACGACGGCCGCTCGTGGGCCGATCCCGAGCAGCATCCGGAAGCAGTGCAAGTCGAGTGGAACGCTGACTTGTCCTCCCCGGTCGCATCAGTGACGCGGGCAGATCCGTCCCCGTGCTCTTGGCTCACCCTGGCTGCCGGGTGCGGAAAGACAAGCCGACGCATACACGGGGAGAACCATGAATGACGAACAGCACTACGAGTGTGTCGGCGTAGGCGTCGGCCCTGCGAATCTGAGTCTTGCATCTCTTTTGCACGGTAGTTCGGGGCTGCCGAACCTCTTCCTCGAGAGGCGTGAGGCGTTCAGTTGGCATGATGGACAGCAGATCCCCGATGCCACCCTCCAGGTGTCCATCTTCAAGGATCTGGTGAGTCTTTCGGACCCCACCAGTCCCTTTTCGTTCCTGTCCTACCTGAAGGACAAAGGGCGGATCTACCACTTCATCAATGCTCAGTTCAGCGCGGTGCCGCGGCAGGAGTTCCGCAACTACCTGGAATGGGCCAGCCGGCGCAACCAGAACGTGGTATTCGGAGAGGAGGTCGTCTCCGTCGACTTCGACGGCGTATTCGTCCTGCGCACCAACCGGCGCACCGTCACGGCGAACAACGTGTCGATCGGCATCGGCAGCAATGCCTGGGTGCCGGCGGAAGCCCGTGACCACCTCGGCCGCACTCAGTTCCACGTCAGTGAATTCGTGCCTCTCAGCCGCGGCTTGGCGGGGAAGAGGGTCTGCGTGGTCGGCGGAGGCCAGTCGGGCGCCGAGGCGTTCCTCGACCTCATCTCGCGTCCGTCCACTGAGCGACCGCGCCGGGTCTCGTGGGTGTCACGCCGCCGCAACTTCTACCCCATCGACGACTCGCCCTTCACCAACGACTTCTACATGCCCGGCTACTCGGACTACTTCGCCAGGCTGGACCAGGGGACGCGGGAATCGTTCAACCAGGAGCACGTCCTCACCAGTGACGGCATCTCCGAGGGCACACTCCGCGAGATCTATCAGCGCATCTACGCCGAGCGGTTCATCCACGGCAACACCGACCTGGTCTCGCTGTACCCGAACCGGAACGTGATCGCGGTCTCCGCCTCCGACAACGCGTGGTCGTTGAAGCTGTCCAACAGCAACCATCCGGCGGTCCTCGGGCAGGTCGACGCCGACGTAGTCGTCTGGGCGACCGGGTTCCGCACCGCTGCGCCCGACTTCCTCGCGCCGATCGCCAACCGACTCGAGCGTGAGGGCGACGAGTACCGCATCGACAGTGATTTCGCCGTGATGTGGGACGGCCCTTCGAACCGAAGCATCTTCCTCCAGAACGCGGCTCTGCGACAGCGCGGACTGGCGGACAAGAACCTCAGCCTGCTTGCCTGGCGGAGCCAGCGGATCATCGACCGCGTTCGATGTGTGCGCAGCGACGACACGGTTCCTTCGTTCCTCGAATGGTCGGCGAAGCTCAGCCCGGACGAGAGCGTGGGATGAGCCATGACGCATGTTGACTTCGCAGTCGTCGGTGGCGGAATCATCGGGTGCACGATCGCGCGGGAACTGGTGCTTCGGGCTCCGCACGCTTCCGTGTTGGTGCTCGAACAAGATGCCGTCGGGGCCGGAGCCAGTCGCCGGTCGGCAGGTCTGCACTTCCCTCGTGGCGCGACGGAGCGTGTCCGCCGCATGGCCGGCTACAGCCAGGCCTACTACAGGGCCCTGCTCGACGCTGATCCGGCGTTGCCCATTCATCCGGTTCCCATGCTGGTGGTGTCCGGCCGTGCCACTGTGGACCAGGTGGAGACGGCCTATCTTGACGAGGCCGGGCTGTCCCGCGTGGACGCGTTGCCGGACTGGCTGCCACCACTTTCGGACGACACGGCGGCTTGGACGGGCGAGGGCTGCCAGTACGCCGATGTCGGGGCGTTGACCCGAGCGTTGGCCCGGTCTCTGCGGCCGCGGACGAGTTTCAGGGAAGGGGTCTGCGTCGATTCCCTGGACCGGGCCGGGAGCGGCTACGAACTCGTGCTCGGCACAGGAGAACGCGTCACGGCCGACTCGGTCGTGCTCGCGCCCGGTCCGTGGCTGGCCGCACCAGCCTGGCGGGAACGGCTCACCCCCCTGGGTGTCAGGGTGAAGAAGGTCGTCGCGCTGCACATCGAACAGCCGCCCGCGCCCGAGGACGGAGTCGTCGTCTTCCACGACGAGGACGCATTCCTGCTCCCGCTGCACGAGCAGAGGCGCTGGCTCTTCAGCTACACCAGTCAGGTCTGGGACGTCGACCCCGACCGGCTCGCCGGAAGCGTCTCCCCGTCGGACCTGGCTGAGGCCCGCGAGGTGCTGATCAGCCGCGCCCCCCGTCTGGCCGACTCCGCCCGCAGCGGAAGGGTGTTCTGCGACGCGTACAGCCCAGACCGTGAGCCGCTGGTACGCGCTCTGGACGAGGAGAGCCGACTGGTGTTCGCGGGTGCCGCCAACGGCTCCGGCTACAGGCTCGCACCCGCCATCGCCGCGGAGGCGGCGCACCTGCTCCGTAGAGCCGTTGAGAACGTTTCCGACCAAGGGGGCCAGCAATGAACGTGAGCGTCTTCTCCGCTGAGGAACTGCACCAGGCATTCGGCATCGAGATGAGCTCCGTGGAGAAGATGAGTGCCGGAGCCGGCTGGGGTCGGGTCGCTCCGGGTGTCATCTCCGATCCACACCAGCACGACGAGATCGAGATGTTCGTCGTCGTCGCCGGAACCGGATGGGTGGCTTTCGACGGTCGGCGTATCCGGGTGGAGCCGGGAACGGTGTGCCAGTTCGAGCCCTTCGAGACACACGTCGTCGAGAACGACGGAGACGTCGACCTGGTCTTCTTCGACCTGTACTGGCGCGACCCAGTGCGCGCCGCCCAGGCCGCCGCGGCAGGCGGTACGCGCCGCCGGTTCCACGAGAGGCCGGTCTTCGTCTTCTCGACCCCGCCCACTCCCAACGGCGACCTCCACCTCGGTCACCTGTCCGGTCCCTACCTGGGAGCAGACGCCTACGTCCGGTTCCAACGCATGCAGGGCACTGAGGTGTGGCACCTCACCGGGAGCGACGACTTCCAGAGCTACGTGGTCGAGTGCGCCCGCCGTGAGGGGCGCGAACCGGCGCGTACCGCCGAGCACTACAGTGCCGAGATCGCCGCGACGCTCCGTCTGATGGACATCGAGGTCGACCAGTACACGGTGACCAACGAGGACCCCGGCTACCGGGACGGTCTACGGAGATACTTCTCGAAGCTGGTCGACTCGGGGGCGGTCACCGTCCAGCAGACGGATGCCCTGGTGGACGCCGAGACGGACGCCTACCTCTACGAGGTGGACGTCTCGGGCGGTTGTCCCGGATGCGGGGGCGGCACCAGCGGCAACATCTGCGAGGAGTGCGGCGAACCGAACGTCTGCGTCGACCTGGTCAACCCGCGCAGCAGCCGGTCGCAGGCGCCGCCGAAGCAGCAACCTGTCTCACGCTTCGTCCTGCCCCTCCACGAGTTCGGCAGCGAGGTCGCAGATCACCACCGTCTCGGTCGGGTCCCCGCCCGACTCCGCGAACTGGCGGACCGGGTGTTCGCGCGTACCAGGCTCGACATACCCGTGACCCACCCTTCGCACTGGGGCGTCGCGCCCGCGGATACGACAGTGGACGGGCAGGTGATCTGGGTCTGGCCCGAGATGTCCTACGGCTTTCTCCACGGCATCGAGGCCCTCGGCGGCCGTCTCGGCCGCGACTGGCAAGCCGTGACTCCCGAGCAGGACTGGAAGTTCGTACACTTCTTCGGCTACGACAACAGCTTCTACCACGCCGTGCTCTACCCGGCTCTCTACCGGTTGGCGTACCCGCAGTGGAATCCCGATATCGACTACCACGTCAATGAGTTCTACCTGTTGGAGGACGGCAAGTTCTCCACCAGCAGGCGCCATGCCATCTGGGGCAAGCAGATCCTGCGACCGCAGACCGTGGACGCGGTGCGCTACTACCTGTCTCTCACGCGTCCGGAGCGGCGACGGACGAACTTCGAACTCGAGGCATACACGGAGACCGTGCAGCGGGTCCTGGTGGACGGCTGGCAGGCTTGGCTGAACGACCTGGGCGCACGGGTCGCCGGGCAGTACGGCGGGATCGCCCCCGACGCCGGTGTCTGGACTCCTGAGCACACGGCGTTCCTCAACCGCCTGGGAGTACGGCTCGCCGCTGTCGCCGACAGCTTCGGGCAGGACGGATTCTCGCTGAACCGTGCAGCCGCTGAACTGGACGGGATCGTCGTCGACACTCGGCGGTTCGCTGAAGCAGAGGCACGGACCGCGCTGATCGCCGGTTGGCAGGACGAGGCCCGAACGGCCATCGCGCTGGAACTGGCCGCGGCACAACTGTTGGCCCGCGCGGCCACGCCGATCATGCCTCGATTCGCCGCCCGGCTCGCCCAGGCGCTGGGGAAGACCGACCTCTCGTCCTGGCCTTCCCAGGTCGAGCTGGTCGCGCCCGGCACCCGCATCGGCCTTGAACAACAGTCCTACTTCGAGGCCCTGCCGTCGGACTGGTCGCCCGCCGAGGGAGTTGCGGAATGACGGACTCCGTGATCAACCGCTTGGTGGCGGGGCCGCCGGCTCCCGGCCACCGGATCTCCTTCATCCGGCTCGGCAGTCTCAGGACGCTGGACCTGACCGAACTGTACGAACAGTCGGGCCATGTCGCCGCCTACCTCCGGAGCCTCGGCGTCGAGTCCGGGGACCGCATCGGAATCCTGGCGGCCAACAGCCTGGAATGGGTTCTGTTGGACCTTGCCGCGCTGCGGCTCAAGGTTGTGGTCGCAGGTTTCGAGCCGGGCAAGTTCACCGATGCCGGAGAGCTGGTGGCACGCTACGGGCTCACGGTTCTGTTCACCGACCGGGACGTACCGGCGGACGCGTCCGCGACCGTCCGAACCTTCACTGAAGTCACCGAGGCCGCGAGGCAGTCATGGCCGGAGCAGCCCGGACCCGTCGTGTACGAGCCCGAGGAGGTGACGACGATCAAGTTCACCTCCGGCAGCACCGGTGCGCCGAAGGGACTCGGGGCCACGGCCGGCAGTATCGACGCGTCGATGCAGGCCGTGCAGGAGATCTTCGAGCACCGGGGCGACGACAATCTCTTCGTCTTCCTTCCGCTGTCGCTGCTGCAGCAGCGGTACTGGCTCTACTCCGCCCTCTGCTTCGGCCACGACGCGACCGTCACCACGTACGAGGCGGCCTTCGCCGCACTGGGAACGGCCCGGCCGACCGTGGTGATGGGCGTACCGGCGTTCTTCGAGGCCGCCAGGCAGCAGATCAGTCAGGATGCCGCTCGCGCGGACGGCGTCGCGCCGGAGGCGGCTCGCCGCGCGGCCGCGCGGCGGCTGTTCGGCGACCGGATCCGCTACCTGTGGACGGGATCAGCGCCGGCGGACGGTGAGGTGCTGCGCTACCTCGCCGACGCGGGCCTTCCCATCTATGAGGGCTACGGACTGAACGAGACGTGCATCGTCAGCAAGAACCATCCCGGTGCCCACAGGGAGGGCAGCGTGGGGAGGGTGCTGCGGGGGAAGGAGGTGCTGTTCGACGAGGACGGCGTGATCCTGGTACGAAGCGAGCATCCGGTGAACCAGCGCTACGAGTTCGCCGAGCCCGGCGACTCCGAGCGGATGTTCGTCGCGGACGGGGTGGTACGCACCGGCGACCTCGGTTACGTGGACGAGGACGGCTTCCTGTTCGTCCAAGGGCGCGCCGACGACGTCATCGTGCTCGGAAACGGCAAGAAGGTGATCGTCCGGCCGATCGAGGAGCACATGCGGACGAGTCCGGCGATCGAGGAGTGTGTGGTGTTCTGCCCCGCGCAGACGTCACTGGTGGCGGTGGTCTCGCCTTCCTCCGACACGGCCGACCTCAAGGCGATCGCCGATCAACTGGCCCGCACCAACGCCTCGTTCGGCCATGACGAACAGATTCGCAAGGTCGTGGTCGCGAGCCCGCGGCCCAGTATCGCCAACGGAATGCTCACTTCGCAGTTCAAGCCGAAACGACAGGCCATTTTCGCTGCCTTCCAGTCGGAGATCACGAACAACCAGGACGGTATCCATGCCCAGTGACATCGAGACCACCGCGCGGGAGAACCTGTCGGCCGCGCTCCAACCGGCCGCGGATCCGCACGGGATCGACCCGGACGTCGCGTTGACCGACTACGGACTGACCTCGCTGCAGAAGGTCCTGTTCCTGACCCGGCTCTGCGAGGACCTCGCGGTCGACCTCGCGCATCTGACCGAACGCGACGTCGCCGAGATGCGCACCCTCCACGACGTCGTCGACACCCTGACGCGCTACACGGGAAAGGCTGCTTAGAGTGAGTTGGGCAGAGCTGGCCCCGGCCACGCTGGAGAACGACCACGTGAGGCTGCGTCCGATCAGTCCCGAGGACCGTGAGTCGATCCACGACATCGCGATGGACCCCATGATCTGGCGCTACTTCGTGAGCCTGGTCGAGACGGAGGAGGACTTCGACGCCTTTTTCCAGGGCATGGTCGCTGACCACGCGGCAGGCAGGCGTGTGGTCTTCCACATCACCGACAAGACGACGGGGCGCTGCGCGGGGAGCATGAGCTTCGGCAACCTCTCCGAGGCGGACTCGCGCCTGGAGATCGGCTGGTCCTGGTTGGGCGTCGACTTCCAGGGCCGCGGCATCAACCGCTGGGCCAAGTACCTCCTGCTCGAGCACGCCTTCGAGAACCTGGGCGCCGAGCGCGTGGAGTTCAAGACGGACCAGCTCAACGCGCAGGCCCGAGCGGGCCTGCGCAACATCGGCGCCCTGGAGGAGGGCGTCCTTCGCAGCTTCAACCCGATGCCGGGCGGCAGGCGCCGGGACGCTGTCTACTACAGCGTGTTGCGCGGTGAGTGGTCGTGGCTCAAGGACGAGCTGGCCACCAACGCGAAGGTGACCCGTCAGGGCATGGCGGTGTGACCGGCGGAGCGGGCGTCGCCCACCTGCATCTCTGTGGCGACCCATATGAGGTCGGCCGGCAGCACGGGACAGCTCTCGCCGGTCCGCTGCGCGGCTTCGTCGGCGACTCGCTCTGCCGCCTCAACCTGCTTCTGGACGAACCGGTCACGACGGCCGGTCTCGAACCGGTGCTGTCCGCGTTCGACAAGGTGATCACGGCAGAGCTGCCACGGCTGGCCGAGGAGATCACCGGACTCGCCGACGGGGTCGGAATCCACCGCGACCAGGCGCTGCTGCTGCAACTGCGCCGGGAGATCCTGGGCTACCGGAAGATCCCGGCGCGAGGCGACTGCACCACCTACGCGAAGGCCGGTTCCCATCCGGTCCTGGCCCAGACCGTGGACCTCAACGGCGACCTGGACGATCAGATCAGCGTCCTCGACGTCCGGCTCACAGGGTCCCCGCGCCGGGCCCTGGTGCTCAGTTTCGCGGGCCTGCTCGGCTATCTCGGGGTCAACAGCGACGGCCTGGCCGTGGGCCTCAACCTGGTCCTCGGCGGCGACTGGAAACCGGGAGTCCCGCCGTACCTGGCCATACGCCACGTGCTGGACTCCGCTGCCACCGTCGACGAGGCGGTCGAGTGCCTCCGCGGTCTCCCGCTCGCCAGCTCACGGTCGTTCATGCTCTGCGACGCGGGCAAAGCGGTCTGGGTGGAGGCTCTGGACGGCAGGTTCCGGTGCCTCGAAGCCCAACAGGCCGAGCACACCAACCACTTCCTCCACCCCGAGTTCGAACCCTTCGACGAGATCAACGTCTTCGCGCGGAACTCCTCACGCCGAAGGTTGGAGGCGTGCCGCGCCGGTCTCGCCGCGATGGCACCGGCCGCGGGGGTGGAGGAGCATTTCGCCTTGCTCTCGCTCCCTCCCATCCGAGTTGTCGGAACGGGTGACATCCGGTACGAGCGCACCGTCGCTGCTGCCGTCGCATTGCCGGGGAGCGGCCGGTTGTACATCAGGCCGGGTGATCCCGCCACATCTGTCACCGGGGAGTTCACCTTTGCGGACCCGGACTGCTGCACTGCCGGCACTCCGGAACCGACTGCCACGTGATCCTCGGCCGCTATGCGAACCCATCTGACTCATGCGAGCTCATCTTGATCTTTTCGAACTCCGACGGGCGGCAACATGAACGTGCTCGATGACGAGAACGGGCGATCCGTCGTCCTTGTGAACCACGATGATCAGCGTACGACGATGATCGACGTCGACGACCTCTCCAGCCTGCTGATGATCAGGTACTTCGAGCAGACCGTCCTGGACCTGTTCGCGCGCGGGCTGCTGAATGGCACCACGCACACCTGCCTCGGCCAGGAGTACGTGCCGGTGGCCTTGGGGCCGCTGCTGGCCCCGGACGACTTCGTGTTCAGCAACCACCGCGGCCACGGGCACTACCTGGCCCGCTTCGACGACCCCGAGGGCCTGCTGGCCGAGATGACCGGCCGCGAGGGGGCCGTCTGTTCGGGCGTCGGCGGCAGCCAGCACATCTTCCGGGGCACCTACCTGTCCACCGGGGTGCAGGGCGAGAGCCTGCCGGTGGCCGTGGGCACGGCCTTGTGGTTCCAGCGCACCGGCCGGGCCGGGATCGCCGTGGCCTACATCGGCGACGGCACCTGGGGCGAGGGCGCCGTTTACGAGGCGTTGAACCTGGCCGCGCTGTGGCGGCTGCCGCTGCTGGTGGTCGTGGAGAACAACGGCATCGCGCAGACCACGCCGACCGCGAGCGCCATGGCCGGCGACATCGCCGGGCGGGCCGCGGCGTTCGGAATCGCCCATGTGTCCGTGACCGGAAGCGATGTCGCCGCGATCCGCGAGCGCCTGGCACCGGTGGTGGAGCGGATGCGCACCGGCGGCGGGCCGGCCGTCGTGGAGTTCGCGACCCACCGCCTCGGCCCGCACAGCAAGGGCGACGACACGCGCTCCGCCGCCGAGGTCGCCGCCGAGCGGGAGCACGACTGGCACGACGCCTATCGGCGGCTGGACCCCGACCTGTTCGCCAAGGTCGAGGACGAGCAGCGGACGCGGATCGCCGAGGCCGTGGACCGGGTCCTGGCCCGTCCGGCCTCGGTGTGGGAGAGGGGCTGAGCCGTGGAGCGTGTCGCTGAGAACCTGAACCGTGCTCTGCACGCGGCCTTCGCCGCCGACCCCGAGCTGTTCCTGCTGGGGGAGGACGTCGCCGATCCGTACGGCGGCGCCTTCAAGATCACCAAAGGGCTGTCGTCGGGCTACCCCGACCGGGTCATGAGCACGCCCATCAGTGAGCAGTCGCTGGTGGGCGTGGCCAACGGGCTGGCGCTGTCCGGCGGGCGCGCCATCGTCGAGATCATGTTCGGCGACTTCGCCACCTTGGCCTTCGATCAGATCGTCAACTTCGCGGCCAAATCGGTCGCGATGTACGGCCGCCGCGTCGAGGTCCCGGTGATCGTGCGCTGTCCCACCGGCGGGCGGCGCGGGTACGGCCCGACCCACAGCCAGAGCCTGCAGAAGCACTTCATCGGCGTGCCGCACCTGTCGGTGCACGAGATCTCGCCGTTCCACGACAGTACGGCGCTGCTGGCCGGACTGCTCGCCGGTGGCGAGCCGGCCGTCCTGTTCGAGGACAAGGTGCTCTACACGCAGCCGATGCACGAGCCGGGGACCGACGGGCCGTTCGTCGCCGACTTCCCGTTCGGAGCCGGCGGCCCGGCACGGCTGCGGACGTCGGACGGCGACGACGCGGCCGACTGCGTGATCATTGTGCCCGGCGGCGTGTCCCGGCGGGCGCTGGCGGCGGCCGGGACGCTGTTCGCCGAGCACGAGATCACCTGCGAGGTGATCGTTCCGACCCGATTGTACCCGTTCGACGTGGAGCCACTGCTGCCCGCCCTGGCCGGCGCCGAGGTCGTGTGCCTGGTCGAGGACTGCGCCGCCGGCGGCACCTGGGGCTCGGAGGTCGCCGCGCGCGTCTATGAGCGGCTGTGGGGCCGGCTGCGGCGCCCGGTCGTGCTGTGCAGTGCCGAGGCCGAGGTGATCCCGACCGCCGCACACCTGGAACAGACCGTGCTCCCCCAAGCTTCTGACATCCACCGTGCCATCCGGGAGGCGTTGCATGCGTGAACTGCTGCTGCCGAAGTTCAACAACAACGACGAGGGCTGCGTCCTGGTCGGCTGGACGGTCGACGACGGCTCCGCGGTGTCCGCGGACGCGGTCGTCGCCGAGGTAGAGACTGCCAAGGCCCTGGAGGAACTCGTCGCGGACGCGGACGGCATCCTTCACCGGCTCGTCGATGCCGGAGCGCACTGCGCGTTCGGGCGGCCCGTGGGGCTCCTGTTCGACAGCCGCCGGGAAAGGGACGACTACCTGGCGGCCGCCGTCGTGACCACCGCACCCGAGGGTGAGGGCGAGGACCACGATGGCGGCCCGGACCCGATCCTCAGCGACGCCGCGCGCACCCTCGCCCAGGATCACGGCGTCCGGACCGAGCAACTGCGCACGCTCGGCAAGCGGGTGGTGAAAGCCTCCGACGTCCAGCGGCTCATCGACCAGGGGCTCATGGACCGGGGGACGGCGTCCGTGGCGGCTGGGGAGTCCGCGGCGTCCGCGGACGCCGTCGTCGTCAGCCTCAGCCCGCGCCAGCGCGCGGTGGCCGCCGTCGTCAGCGAGGCGCACCGCACAATCCCGGCCGCCTTCGCCGCGATCACGGTCGACCTGACAGCGTTCCGCGCCACCCGCGGCCGCGCCCCATACGGCCTGGTCGAGCTCCTGGTCAAGGCCATTGCCGCTCGCCACGCCGACTTCCCGCTGTTCTTCGCCACGTCCGGTGCGGACCACACCCTCACCCTCGCGTCGGCCGCCAACGTAGGGGTCACCGTCGACGTCGGGACCGGGCTGTTCATCCCGGTGCTCAAGGACGCCGCCCGCCGTCCGATCGGTGACCTGACCGACGACCTCATGGACTTCCGAGTCAGCGCCCTGCGGCAGAACTTCCGCGAGGACGCGTTCGCCGACGAGGCCATCACCCTCTCGCTGCACAACGATCCGGACATCATCCTGGCCGCGCCGATCGTCCATCCGGGCCGCACCTGCGTCGTGACCTTGTGTGCCGAGCGGAGCGAAGTCGCGCTGACCGAGGACGGCAAGCCGTTCGCCAGGCCGGTCACCACGGTCGCGGCCACCTACGACCACCGCTATCTCAACGGCCGCGACGCGGTCGGCTTCCTCACCGCGGTGAAGCAGGACTTGGAGACCGCCGACGCCATCGCCCGGCTCGCGGGCTGACGGGCGGACGACGAAGCCACTGCCGCTCTTCGACGCCCCGGTGGACCTCCACGGGCTGCGCAACCGCCCACCAAACAACTGCACCGCCGACCCGATCCTGTCCCACCTCGGCGCGGCGCTCGCCGGGACGCCCGACGACCGTGTCCCGGCCACCACCGCCCCGGCGGCCGGCGCCGGTACCCGGTCTTCGATCGCGGACAACCCGGCCTCGGGGATGGCAGACTCAACCAGCAACGGAGCTCCGGTTCAGACGATTTGGCGTGAGAACCCTCGTCCTGCACGAGCTCCGCTCTGCTCAGCGCGCCGACACGCGGCCCGCCACCCACCTCGAACCGATATGGAAACGGCCGTGGGGGGGGGGGGGCGCCCGGGCGCGGAACCACGCGGCCGGCGGGGGCGCGGCACCC
>NZ_JBFBBE010000034.1:0-2674 GCF_040682555.1 Streptomyces sp. NPDC051172 | reverse complement strand
ACGTCTGGCCAGCCCCCCATCCCTCCCCCCCCCCCCCCACACCCCACCCTTATGCAACGCGGGGTTGTGACTGACTCGCCGGCGAGACAGACCCACGGGCCTCGTCGAGTACCGACCACGACACATTCCAGGTGCTGGCCGGGCGGCCGGAGAAATGCATTCGGAGGAGAGACTTCTATGTCCAGGCACAAGGTGTCGGAGCATACGGCGAAAATCGTCGCCGAGCGGGCCAAGAGGCTGAGGCCGGACGGCATCGACCAATACCTGCCCCTCAGTGGTGGGTTCGCGCACATGAACGAGGACCCCTTCACCGATCGCATCGAGCGCGAGCCGTGCGCCGACCACGTCACGGTCGCGGTCATCGGCGGGGGGTTCGCCGGCCTGATGACGGGCGCCCACCTGAAGGAGGCGGGGGTCTCCGATGTCAGGATCGTCGACACCGGCGGCGACTTCGGCGGAACCTGGTACTGGAACAGGTACCCGGGCGCCCAGTGCGACATCGCGTCCATGATCTACCTGCCGTTGCTGGAGGAGACCGGCTACGTGCCCACCGAGTGGTACGTGCGCGGCCCGGAGATCCTGGAGCACTGCCAACGCATCGGCAAGCAGTACGGGTTGTACGAGAACGCGCTGTTCCACACCCGGGTCACCGGCTTGGACTGGGACGAGTCCGCCCGACTGTGGACGATGCGGACCGACCGCGGTGACGAGTTCACCGCCCAGTTCGTGATCCTGGGGCTCGGCCACCTGTCCGTGCCGAAGCTCCCCGGCATCCCGGGTATCGAGACCTTCGCGGGCCACACCTTCCACGCGAGCCGATGGGACTACGCCTACACCGGCGACCCGGTCGGCGGACCGCTGGGCAACCTGCGGGACAAGCGGGTGGCGATCATCGGCACCGGCGCCACCGCGGTGCAGTGCGTCCCTCACCTGGCCACCGCATGCCGGGAACTGCTCGTGTTCCAGCGCACGCCTTCCGTCATCGAGGTCCGCAACAACCGGCCGATCGACCCGGAGTGGTTCGCGGAGATGGCCACGCCTGGATGGCAGCAGCGCTGGCTGGACAACTACGCGGCCAACATGACGTCGGCCGAGCAGCCTGCCGAGGACCTGATCAACGACGGCTGGACCGCCATGGCCAGGATGTGGCGCAACGCCGGTGAGGGCTCGCAACCGGACTCGGACATGTCCGAGGAGATCGGCGGCGCGTACTACGCGGACTTCGAGAAGATGGGTCGGCTCCACGCCCGGGTGGAGGAGACGGTCCAGGACGCACGGACCGCGGAACTCCTCAAGCCCTGGTACTGGCTTCCGTGCAAGCGCATGACCTTCCACGACGAGTATCTGGACGCCTACAACGAGCCGACGGTCCGTCTCGTCGACACAAACGGCAAGGGGGTCGAGCGGATCACGCCGCGAGGTGTCGTGGTGGACGGCACCGAGTACGAGGTGGACTGCATCATCTACGCGTCGGGGTTCGAGGTCGGCACCGCGCCCACCCGGCGCGCCGGATTCGACCCCGTCGGCAGGGACGGCAGGCGACTGTCGGAGCACTGGACCGACGGCATGCGCACGATGCACGGACTCCATGTGCACGGGTTCCCGAATGCGTTCCTCGTTCAGTCGCTCACGGGCGGGACGCGGTTCTCCAACCTCTCGCACAACCTGTCCGAGGCGGCCAAGACCGTCGCCGCCGTCGTCGCCCACGCGGTCACCACGGGGGCCGACGTCGTCGAACTCACCCGGCAGGCGGAGGACGCCTGGATGAGCAACGTGGGAGTCGATCCGGAGTGGCGCACGTTCCTGGGCACGAAATGCACCCCCGGCTACTCCAACAACGAGGGAATGGATCTCGGTCCGCATTCCCTTTGGGACGAATACGAGTTCCCCGATGGCCTGGGCTTCTTCCGGCACCTTCAGGAATGGCGGGGCAGCGGGGAGTTCGACGGCCTGGAATTCCACCGTTCGGACAGGTGAAGCCGCTTGCGCCGTCTCGCCGGCGAGACAGTCCTCCCGGGCTCCGTCGAGTGCTGGCCGGGATTCATTCACCCTGGCGAGTGCCGCCTGCTAGCCTCGCGAAGTCGATACAACTCCGTTTTCCCATTGCCAATTAATTCTGCCGACATAACGGCTCCCGATCCCGCTGCGGCCCGACGCCTGGCCGGTGATTCCGGCGCCTGAGCCATCGGCTGCGGATCGCGACTGGTAGCGGTCGGAAACAGCGAGGTAGCCTGCATGATTCCGTTGTCGTTTGCGCAGCAGCGGTTGTGGATCATCGGTCAGTTGGCGGGGCCGAGCGCGGTGTACAACATGCCGTTGGTGCTGCGTCTGTCCGGGGCGTTGGACCGGCAGGCGCTGGCGGCGGCGCTGGGTGACGTGGTGGGCCGGCACGAGAGCCTGCGGACGGTCTTCCCGGTCATCGACGGCGAACCCGTCCAGCGGATCGTGCCGGCCGACCAGGTCGTCCTGCCGCTGGCGTGGACGGACACCGACGAGGAGCAGGTGACCGACCTCGCGGTCCAGGCCGCGGGACACGTCTTCGACCTCGCCACTGAGATCCCGCTGCGCGCCCACGGCTTCGCCACCGGGCCGGACGAGCACGTCCTGGTGCTGCTGGTGCACCACATCGCCTGCGACGGCTGGTCGGTCGGTCCTCTGGGCAAGGACCTCGCCA
>NZ_JBFBBE010000033.1:0-90734 GCF_040682555.1 Streptomyces sp. NPDC051172 | reverse complement strand
TCAGCCCGCCTCCCTGCGCATACCTCATGACTCCGGCATACCGCAACGATCACGAAACGTCAGTTCCTCCCCCGCCACTACGAGTTCAACCTCAGTACCGTGCGGCTCACCAACTGCACGACATCAAAAGGCGACTCGACCGCGGGACCGGGATTCCCGACATCGAGACTTCCATGGTGATCGCTAGCCTGGAGGAACTGGCGGCCTGGCAGGCGGATGATGAAGCCGAGTGGTGCGGCAGTGATTCCTTGCAATGGCAGGACGCCATCCGCGAGCTCAGGCGGCGAGTTGCGAGGTCTGACGCTGTGACTCCTGGCGAACCCGCCTCCTGACCAGGCGGCGGTCCTTGGACGTGCGTAGCGGATGCCCCGTCGGCGATGACACAGCCGTCTCCTCCAACTGGGCCGAAAACTCGGCGAGGTCGACTGCCGGCGGCCAGTTTGGATTCCCCACGTATGGCCAGGCGTGGCGTCACGTTTCGTGACGATTTCTGGTCAAGGTGTTGTCCGACGGTCGGCACCGGAGGGTGCCGTGTGCGCTCCTGCATGTGCGTCGCCAAGGTGATCGGCGGCGGCTGGGTTCCGGTTCTCCGACCGTGAGGGGAGAGCCGGATGAGGAGTGTCCTGGTGATGGCGGTGCCTCGGCTCTGAACGTGCCGGTGCAGTGGGCCCGCCGGCAGGA
Organism: Streptomyces sp. NPDC051172; assembly: GCF_040682555.1. NCBI lineage: Bacteria > Bacillati > Actinomycetota > Actinomycetes > Kitasatosporales > Streptomycetaceae > Streptomyces > Streptomyces sp. NPDC051172. The sequence continues at coordinate 90,053 of NZ_JBFBBE010000033.1, read as the reverse complement.
CGCTACGGCAGGATCTCCAGCTGAACCGCGCTCTGGGTGACTTGGAGGCCGGATGTGAGGCAGTCCGTGGGCAGTTGCTGGGGCAGCGAGGTCACGGTCCTGCGTACCAAGTGCCCTTCACCGCGTCCCTCGGTGACTCGTCCGGACTGCAGGACGACCAGGACGCCCGCGACACGGGCGGTAGTGGCACCGTCGATCACGATCACCGACCGGGAACCGTCGGCGTAGCGGACGGTTTCGGTGCCGCCGGCGCTGGACAGCGACAGGCAGGACGCCGCCGGCGCGACGGTGTCGAAGGAGCCGGTGGCCGGGGTGGTACGGCCGGGGGCGGTGGTGCAGGTGTAGCGCACGTCTGCGTGGTTGCGGGTCTCCCGGGGCAGGAGGGTGAGCGGCGGGTCATAGCGGCCCTGAGCGTGGCCCGTGCAGGCGACGGTCCCGTACCCGCCCGTCCCGGCCTGTCCGGGCGGCGCCCACACCAGTGACGAGACCATCAGGGCCAGCGACCCCACCATCAGCGTCACACCGCGCCCTCGCACCATAGGTACCTCCAGCAAGTCGTCTGTCATTACGCGCACTTGGCTACCCCGGCCCGCATCGTCTGATCCAGCGCCTGGAAGCGCACCACCGGCGCACACTCGCCTCCGCGCACTACTGCGCACACCCCTCCTCCCAATGGGCCGCATGGCATCCGGAGCGTGGCGGGTGGGAGGGCGGGACGAGTCCATGGCAAGCAGGAGGAGACCGAGTGAGCCCTACGACCGCCACAGCCGCAACCGCCGCGAGGGTGCGGGTGTTCGCCATGATGGACGCCGACGGGGACCGGGGCATCACGCGGCACGACTACCTCTCCCACATCGACCGGACCGTCCTGGCCACAGGGCGCACAGAGGACGACCCACTCGTCGTCACGGCCCGCGCGGAAGGCGTCAAAGCCTGGGGCGCGAAGGACGCAAACAGCGACGGGAAGCTGACCTTCGACGAATACAACGCGTCGGTGGGCGCCGACACGTTCGACAACGTCTGCCGGTTCGCCCTCGGCGCGCTCTTCGATCTCGCCGACACGGACGGGGACGGCGCCCTGGACAAAGCCGAATACACGATGCTGCGCACCGCACTGAACAACTCGCCGAGCAACGCCGCCGCCGCGTTCGACGCGCTGGATGCCGACGGCGACGGCGTGGTCGGCCGCGATGCCTATCTGGCCTCGATCCGCGCCTACATCGTTGGCGACAGCTCCCCGATGGGCGAGGCCCTGTACTGATGTGAACGCATCCCGGATCGCTCCAGCACCGCCCCTTGCCGGAGACACCACATAACACTCAGTGATCGTCGGCGGCCAGTTGCCTTCCCCGACAACTGGTCGCCGGTGGGGAAATTCCAACCGGCCGCTGTCAGTCGACTTGGGGACCAGCTCTGGAGACCAGTGGTCGCTGCACGGATCTTGATCGCAGCGTCGACCGTGGTGAAGATCCGGTAAGTGGACGGATGCTCCCAGCACGTCGACCTCCTGATCGATGACGGCCACCGAGCCTCCCTGTCGGGCGCCGTGACAGAGCTTGTTCGGGGACCTTGGACACGGGCCACGCGGCTGAGGCCGGGGTGTGGTTGACGTCGCTGGAGATGGCGCTCCTGCTCGTGTTTGTGAACCTGGAGGAGACCAGGGGCCGACGCCGGTTCGGTCAGCAGCCGTACCCGGTCACCCCTCCTCACTAGCGTGAGAGGGCGCAGTAAGCGGGAGAGCGTCGCTACTACACGGATATTGTGGGGCAGTGGCGGGTGACGGGGGCATGAGCGATCGTGTGGTCGCCGAGAACCGTAGAGCGACAGAACTGTTCCGGCGGGTGCTTGCGGGAGACCTTGAAGGGCTCGATGAGGCAGTTCGGTTGGCCGACAGCGTACGGCGAGCTGTCCCCAAGGGGGACAGCCGGCATCTAGCTGTCGTGGTCAACTACTGCGCCGGTCTCCTTCGAAGGGCAAGTTGAATGCGGTGCGTACGCAGCTGCACTGCGAGACCACGCTCCGCTCGTTCTATGACTTCCACTTGGAGGAGGGCGTGGGACCGGTCGTCAATCCGTTCCCGCTGGATCGGGCGCGCCGTTTGGGCCGTGCGCATGCCGGTCAGCGGCCCGGGCAGCCGTTTCGGCTGGAGCGGCAGGGGCGTTACCGGCCGAGCGTTCCGGGCAGGGCGCCGGGACGGATCCCCCAGTCGGATGCCGAACAAGCCCGCCGCAGCACCGCCGTGGACCTCGGCATCCCGACCTTCCGCGACATCGCCGAACGGCACGCCGGCGCGCCTCTGCGGCCGTGAGGCTCGCCACTACCGGTGCGTGCGGAGTCCGTCGAGGATGAGCGCGAGCATGTGGGGGGCCCGGTCCACGGGGCTGGACGCGGCACGCCACAACGCGCCGGTCAGCTGGAGGAAATCCCCAGGTGCGGCGTCCACACGGATGCTTCCGTCCTTCTTGCCGGCGTCGAGGAGTTCTGTGATCGCGGCGATGACCGGCCCGTAGCTCTGCTCGCTGATCGCCTGGTGCACGCCCGGGGTGAGTGCGTCGCCGAGGCCGTGCTTTCGCCGCATGGCCTCGACGAGGTCCATCGTCCAGTGTCGGAGGGCTTCCAATGGCGGCATCCGGGCCAGTAGGTCGGGCACGGTGCCGGTGATGCGTGCCACCTCGTCCTGGTTGACGGCCAGGACGAGCGCCTCGCGTGTGGGGAAGTTGCGGTACAGGGTGCCCGCGCCGACTCCGGCGCGCTGGGCGATCTGGTTCATCGACGTGCTGCCGTCCGCGGTGAGCGCTTCGCGTGCGGCGGCGAGGATGCGTGCCCTGTTCTCACGGGCGTCCGAACGGACCACGGGACCTCACGTTGCTAAGTGGAGAGTTCTCCACTACATTATGCGGAGAGCTCTCCACATACTTTAAGGAGCGTCATGCATTACATCAAGCTCGGCATGACCGGCCTCGACGTGTCCCCGATCGCGATCGGTGCGATGACCTACGGCGAACCCGACCGCGGGCATCCCGTCTGGTCGAAGGGCGAACAGGACGCGCGCCCGCTCATCAGGCACGCACTGGAGGCGGGGATCAACTTCTTCGACACCGCGAACATGTACTCCAACGGCTCCAGCGAGGAGATCCTCGGCCGCGCGCTCAAGGACTTCGCCGACCGCGACGCCGTGGTGATCGCCACGAAGCTGCGCCACCCGATGCGGCTGGGACCGAACGGCCGCGGCCTGTCGCGCAAGGCGATCATGACCGAGGTCGACCACTCGCTGCGCCGCCTCGGCACTGACTACATCGACCTCTACCAGATCCACCGCAACGACCACGCCACCCCGTGGGAGGAGACGCTGGAGGCACTCAGCGACCTCGTGAAGGCCGGCAAGGTCCGCTACCTCGGCGCCTCGTCCATGCACGCCTGGGAGTTCGCGAAGGCGCTGCACCTGCAGGAGTGGCACGGCTGGGCGCGGTTCGTGTCGATGCAGGACCACTACAACCTCCTCGCCCGCGAGGAGGAGCGGGAGATGATCCCGCTGTGCCTGGACGAGGGCGTCGGCACGATCATCTGGTCGCCGCTGGCCCGCGGCCGTCTCGCCCGCGCGTGGGACGATGCCCGCTCGACGGCGCGCTCCGAGACGGACGGCGCCTACGCAGACCTGCTCTACTCGCCCGAGCTGGAGGCGTCCAACCACGCCATCATCGACGCGGTCGGACGGGTCGCGGACGCTCACGGCGTCAGCCGCTCACAGGTCGCGCTCGCCTGGCTGCGCCGCCAGCCGGTCGTCACCGCACCGCTGGTCGGCGCCGGCTCGATCCGGCAGATCGACGAGGCCGTGGCCTCTCTCGACATCGCACTGACCGACGAGGACGTGCGCGCCCTGGAGGCCCCGTACACCCCCCGCCAGGACTGGCAGGGCGTATCCGACGAGGCCGAGATGGAGGCCATCCGCAAGCGCGTTCCCGGCATGGCTCTCGCATGAACCCCATCGTCCGCTCCGGCGCCGCTGCCCGCGCCGGAGCCCTCCTCATCCTTGTCGGCCCGCTCGTGTCCTGGGTCGCCGAGTTCATCACCGCCGCCGCATGGCAGGACCCGCCGTACTCGCCCCTGTACAACTGGGTCAGCCACCTCGGCCTGACCGGCCCGCCGCAGACCGCGTTCGGGCAGGTCGCCGATTCCCCCCTCGGTGCCGTCATGGACACCGGCTGGGTGATCTACGGCACCCTCCTGATCGTCGGCACGTTCCTCGTGTTCGACCCGCGCAAGGGCGCCCGCCCCATCGTCATCGTGAGCCTCGCCGTCCTCGCCGGTGTCGGAGTCTCGCTCGTCGGCATCTTCCAGGGCTCCAACGCCAACGTCGACAACGGCCTGATCGCCTTCCACACCGTCGGCGCGCAGGGCGTCATGCTCGCCGGCAACATCATGGCGATCGCCGTCGGAACCTGCGGAACCCGCATCGGTCTCACCAGTGGCCGCTCGATCGCGAGCACCGCGCTCGGCGCCGCCGGACTGATCGCATTCGCCCTCTTCATGACCGATGTGTTCACCGGCTGGATGTGGAACATCGGCCTGTTCGAGCGCGCCGTCATCTACCCGATCATGATCGGCCACGCCCTCCTCGGAAGCAGCGTGGCCGCCACCCAGCGCCACCGTGCGACGCACCCGCCGGCACCCCTTGCCGCACGAGCCGAGAGCTGAAGGACAGATGACACGAGTACTGGTCACCGGAGGAACCGGATTCATCGGGAGCTGGTGCATCCAGGCCCTGCTGGAGGCCGGGCACACCGTCCGCACCACGGTCCGCGACCTGCGGCGCGAGCCGGCGCTGCGCTCCTGGCTGCACGCGGCCTCACCGTTCGACGACGACCGGCTCACCGTCGTGCGCGCCGACCTCGAACACTCCGAGAGCTGGGACGCTGCCGTCGCCGGCTGCGACTTCGTCCTCCACGTCGCCTCGCCGACCCTGCGCCACACGCCGGCGAACGACGACGACCTGGTGGTCCCCGCGCGCGAGGGTGTCCTGCGGGTGCTGCGCGCAGCCCGCAACGCCGGTGTGCGCCGGGTCGTCCTGACCAGCGCCTTCGGTGCCATCGGGATCGGGCACCCCCCGCGCTCGACCCCGTTCACCGAGGAGGACTGGACAGACGTCGACAGCGACATCCCGCCCTACCAGCGGTCAAAAACACTCGCCGAACGCGCCGCCTGGCAGTTCATCCAGGACGAAGGCGGTGGCCTGGAACTGGCGGCGGTTCATCCCGTGGGGGTCCTTGGACCCCTGCTCGGCCTGGACGACCCGCCATCTCTGCGTCTGGTCCGCAGAATGCTCGAAGGACAGGTTCCCGCGTGCCCTCCCTTCGGGATGGGCTTCGTCGACGTGCGCGACGTCGCGGACCTGCACCTGCGCGCGATGACCGATCCGGCAGCCGCCGGCGAACGTTTCCTGGCCATCGCCGGGCACAGCCTGCGCGTCATCGACATCGCACGCATCCTGCACGACCGCCTCGGTGAGCGCGCCGCGAAGGCCCCGACCCGTGAACTGCCCGTGTGGGTCGCCCGCACACTGGGCATCGTGAACCCGGAACTGCGCCTGCTCAAGCACCAGCTCGGCCGGGATCTCGACGCCACAAGCTCCAAGGCGGAGAAGCTCCTCGGATGGCGGGCCCGTCCCATCGAGGACACCATCGCGGAGACCGCCGAGAGCCTCCTCGCCCACGGCATCGGGACCCGGCACGGCAACCGGCATGTTCCACAGGCGCCCGTCCCTTAGCCGGTGAGGGCGTGTCCGCCGAGCGTCCTGATCCACGTCGCTCCTGCCGCAGGCCAGTCCGCGGAGTCAGCGGAGCCTGAAGACGCGCCAGTTCAGAGAAGGTCACCGTTCCGGTGGCCCTGTTCACGGCGACCGAGGACCACACGGTCCACTTCCTCGACCTGGCCGACATCGCGCCCGTGTACTTCGGCCGCACCTACTACCTCGCCCCGCGCGGCAAGGACAACATCACGGTCTACGGACTTCTGCGGACCGCCCTGCGCGCCCAGCACAACGTCCTGGCCCTGCACACCATGCACTGGGCCGACGAAGTCCGCGAGCCCGACGACGTGGCCGACCTGCTGCCGGACCGGCGTACCAGGACCACCAGCCAGGAGGTCAGGACCGTCCAGCAGCTCATGGACGCCCTCAGCATCGACTGGAACCCCCAAGCGCGCTTCCGACGCGGACTTCACCGGCCGATCGAAAATGACGCGCGAGCAGCTGCTCAAGGCACTCAAGGAGGCCACCGCGGCCAGAAGGCTTCCCCCACGAAGTGACCTTGCCGGCCGAGTGGCGCGGTGACGTGACCCTGATGCTTACTTCTGCTGGGCGAGCCAGTCGGCGAAACGGGTCTCGGCAAGGTGCGCGTCCGGCCCCGGCAGCAGCGTCTTCTCCGTCAACTCCGCACCCCAGTACGTCGCTTGCGCGTCGGTGACGACCGTGCGGGGGTCGTCGTGGGCGGCCAGGGCCATGCGGATGAACTCCTCGAGCTGGAATGTCTCGGGGCCTCCGACCTCCACCACACCGCCCGCCGGGGCGCCGATGGTGGCGCGGGAAACGGCCGCGGCCACGTCGTCGGAGACCATGGGCTGGATCTTGGCGTCGGGCACCCGCACGGTGTCGCCCTCGGTCATGCCGTCCGCGAGCCCCTTCCCGAACTCGAAGAACTGGGTGGCGCGGACGATGGAGCAGGGCATGCCCGACGCCTTGATCAGCTCTTCCTGGACCTGCTTGGCGCGGAAGTACCCACTGCCCTGGAGGCGGTCGGTGCCGACCACGGACAGCGCCACATGGTGCCCGACGCCGGCCTCGGTCTCCGCCTTCAGCAGGTTGGTCGTGGAGTTACGGAAGAACTCCATGACCGCCTCGTCCTCGAAGGAGGGCGAGTTGGAGGCGTCGACCACGACCGACGCGCCCTGCAGGACGTCGGCCAGCCCCTCGCCCGTCAGCGTGTTGACGCCGGTGCTCGGTGCGGCCGCGACCGGCTCGTGCCCGTGCTCGCCGAGCCTGGCGACCACCTTCGAGCCGATCAGCCCGGTCCCACCGATCACTACGACCTTCATGACGCTTCCTCTCGGGTCTGCCCTGATCTCTGTACGAGGCGCCGGTACGAGAGGCCGCCACCAGAGGAGGAAGGGCAGAGCCTGCTTTTGTGACAGCTGCTCGTTCGGCGAGTTTTCCTGCGGTCGAGATCTCTTCCAGCAGGGCGGGCATCTCGTCGGGAACGCCGGAATGTTCACCCGGAGAGCGTGCCGTCATCGGGGGACGCGTCGCGAGCCCACCCGTGGCCTCGCGGTCAGGAGCCGCCGGCCTCCGGATCACCCAGGGTGATCGCCCCTGAGGGGCAGACGCCGGCGGCCATGCGTGCGGCCGCGCGATGGGCGGTCGTCGCCTCGGTGTGCACCAGGAGCACGCGGCCGTCGTCGGGGTCCTGGTCGAAGACCTCGGGGGCGGTGAGGGCGCACATCCCGGCGCCGATGCAGCGCTCACGGTCGATGCGCAGGTGCGTCGTCGCCATGGCTACTCCTTGTCCCAGGTGACCGGGAGGCTCTTCACGCCGTAGATGTCCGCGGTCTCCGGGCGCAGGACGACTTCTTCGGCCGGTACGGCCAGGCGCAGGGTGGGGAAGCGGTCGACCAGCGCGCGGAACGCGACCCGCATCTCGACGCGGGCCAGCTGCTGCCCCAGGCACTGGTGGATGCCGTGGCTGAAGGCCAGATGTCCGGAGACGTCCTGCCTTTGCAGGTCGAGCACGTGGGGGTCGGCGAAGCGCTCGGGATCGCGGTTGGCGGTGTTGTACGACAGGACGACCGTCGTGCCGGCCTCGATGGTCTGGCCGCCCAGTTCGACGTCCTCAAGGGCCGTCCTCATGAACGTCTTGGCGACGCTCAGATAGCGCAGCAGCTCCTCCACGGCCCCGTCCGTGAGCGCGGGGTCGGCCCGCAGCGCGGCCAGTTGGGCCGGGTTCTGCAGCAGCGCGAAGGTGCCGAGGGACAGCATGTTCGCGGTGGTGTCGAATCCGGCGGCCAACAGGATCAGGCTGATCCCGCGCAGTTCCTCGTCGGTCAGGTCGCTGTCGGTGAGTTCGCTGAGCACGTCGTCGGTGGGGTTCGCCCGCTTGGCGGCCACCAGTCCGGCGAGGTACTGCTGGGTCGCGGTGTAGGCCGCTATCAGCTCCTCTTCGCTGGTCTCGCCTCCCATGAACGTGTCGATCTGTTCCTGGAAGGAATCCCGGTCCTGGTAAGGCACCCCCAGCAGCTCACAGATGACGATGGTGGGGATGGGCTTGGCGAACGCGGTCACCAGATCCGTCGGCGGCCCCGCCTTCTCCATGGCGTCCAGGCAGTCGGCGGTGATCTGCTCGATGCGCTCGGTGAGCAGGCGCATCCGCCGCACCGTGAACCTGCCGACCAGCGGCTTGCGATAGCGCCCGTGCTGCGGCTCGTCCATGAGGAGGAACTCGCCGGGCGGCGGCGGAGGAACCTCGAAGTCGCCCACGTTCAGAAGCTCCTTGCGCGAGCTGAACCGCGAGTCGGCCAGCACGGACCTGGCCAGCTCGTATCCGGTGATCAGCCAGCCCGGCCTGCCGCCGATGTGGGTGAAGCGGCTGATGGGCCCGTGCCGGCGGGCGTCGAGTAACTCGGCCGGCGGGTCGAAGGGGCAGCCGGACCGACGCGTCGTCGGCAGCGTCGTGACCATGTGGAGGGACTCACTCACGGCTATTCCTCATCTCGAATCGAGATATGACGTGTTCGGCGTTCACCGAAAGCTACGTTGCGTTCGGGATGACGTCAATATCGACCGAGGTAATTCCGCAGGTGAATAGCGCTAAATTGATGCAATGGTGCTGCCGTCAAATGCAACGTTGCGTTGCAATGAAGCGCTGGGAACCTCAGCTCCGCCCGACCTGAAGCTCCGCCCACCGGCTCGTCCCGCCCGAGTGCACGTGTACGCCGCACCGGGTCGCCAGTGCGGTGACGATGTCGAGGCCCCGGCCGTGCTCGTCCGGGTCGAGGGCGGACGCCGGCAGCCCCGTCGCCGTCACCGGCCCCATGTCGGTCACCTCGACGCGTACGGCTCCACACCTGTCCACCTCACTGCGCGAGAGGCTCAGCGTCGCCGGGGGCAGGGCGTGGACGACAGCGTTGGTGAGCAGTTCCGAGGCCACCAGCAGCACGTCTTCAGTGAGGTCCGCGGTCAGGTCCCAGTCGCTGAGGATCGTGCGGATGCGTCGGCGGACGGCCGAGACGGCCCCCGGCGCATGCGGCAGCGGAAAGACGTGTTCGGCTTCCCTGCGGGGCGCGGCGTCGAGCTGCGCTGCTGTCATGTGTTTCCTCCTCGGGGAAGCGTCGCAGGCGGACCGGGCGTGGTGATGGCACGCTATGGAGGGAAATTCCGCCGGTCAATGAACATGGGTCGGCATTACCGAACGACAGCCCCAAACAGGAAAAACTCGGACTACCATCGCTTCATGGCCGGCCCAGTCCAGTCCATAGAGCGAGCGGCAGCGATCCTGCGCCTGCTCGCCGGCGGATCCCGTCGAATGGGGCTGGGCGAGGTCGCGTCGTCGCTGGGGCTGGCCAAGGGAACCGCCCACGGAATCCTGCGCACCCTGCAACATGTGGACTTCGTGGAGCAGGACCCGGCGACCGGAAAGTACCAGCTCGGGGCGGCTCTGCTGCACCTCGGCACCAGTTATCTCGACGTCAACGAACTGCGTTCGCGCTCCATCAACTGGGCCGACGCCCTGGCCGCCCGCAGCGGCGAGGCCGTACGCCTCGGCACGCCCCTGGAGGGCAGGGTGCTCGTCATCCACCATGTCTTCCGGCCGGACGACACCCTTCAGACCCTGGACGTCGGCGCTCTGCTGCCCCTGCACGCCTCCTCGCTCGGCAAGGTCCTGCTGGCGTTCGGGGCCACGCCCGTCGACGCCGTGCTGGAGGACGCACCGGAGGCGTACACCCGGCACACCCTGGTGCACCCGGAGGAGATCAACCGGGCACTGACCGAGATACGGGAGCTCGGCTGGGGCGCCGAGGTGCAGGAGATGAGCATGGGCGAAGCCGGAGTCGCCGCGCCGATCCGGGGGCAGGGCGGTCTCGTGGTGGGCGCGATCGGGGTGTCCGGCGCCGTCGAGCGGATCTGCGACACCAAAGGCCGGCCTCAGTCGGCCCTGATCACCGTGCTGCGGGAGGCGGCACGTGCGATCTCCAGAGACCTGGGCGCGGTCCGCTGGTAGGCCCCAGCACCTCCGCGACACATCGGAAGGGAGGGCGGATCATGGTTGAGCGGTATGTGATGTCCATCGACCAGGGCACCACCTCCACGCGATGCATCCTGTTCGACCACAGCGGACGGCTGGTGTCGGTCGCCCAGCGGGAGCACCAGCAGTTCTTCCCCCGGCCGGGCTGGGTCGAACACGACGCCGTCGAGATCTGGCGCAATCTCCAGCGCGTCGTACCCGAGGCACTGTCGAACGCCGGCATCGACGCGGGACAGATCTCGGCCATGGGGATCGCCAACCAGCGCGAGACGACGGTGCTCTGGGACCCGAGGACCGGGGCCCCGCTGGGCAGGGCCATCGTCTGGCAGGACACCCGCACCGCCCCGCTCGTCGACGAACTGCGAAAACAGCCCGGAGACGAGTTCTTCCTCGAACACTGCTGCCTGCCCCCTTCGACCTACTTCTCCGCGCCCCGCATCCGCTGGCTGTTCGACCACGTCGACGGGCTGGAGCAGCGCGCCCGGGACGGCGAGGTGCTCTTCGGCACGATGGAGAGCTGGCTGATCTGGAACCTCACCGGCGGCACGGACGGCGGCCTGCACATCACCGACGCCACCAACGCCAGCCGCACCATGCTCATGGACATCCGCACGCTGACCTGGGACGAAGCCCTGATGGACTTCTTCGGCGTGGCACGCTCGATGCTGCCGGAGATCCGGTCCTCGGCGGAACGCTACGGCGAGGCCCGCTCGCTCCTGCCGGGCGTGCCCATCACGGCCGCCCTCGGCGACCAGCAGGCGGCCCTGTTCGGACAGACCTGCTTCTCGCCGGGCGAGGCGAAGTGCACCTACGGGACCGGCAGCTTCCTGGTCATGAACACCGGCACCGACCTGGTGCGCTCCCAGCACGGGCTGCTCACCACCATCGCGTACAAGATCGCCGACCAGCCCACGGTCTACGCCCTGGAAGGCCCGATGGCCGTCACGGGCTCGCTCGTCCAGTGGTTCCGCGACCGGCTGGGCCTGATCCACAGTGCACCCGAGATCGAGACACTGGCGCGCACCGTCGAGGACAACGGCGGCTGCTACATCGTCCCCGCCTTCTCCGGTCTCTTCGCACCCCACTGGCGCAGCGACGCCCGCGGGGTCATCGTCGGCCTCACCTCGTACATCACCAAGGGGCATCTCGCCCGGGCCGTCCTGGAGGCCACCGGCTGGCAGACCCGCGAGGTCGTCGACGCCATGAACGCCGACTCCGCGCTCGCCCTGAAGCAACTCAAGGTCGACGGCGGCATGACCTCCGACCATCTGCTCATGCAGATCCTGGCCGACGTGCTCGACGTTCCCGTCGTACGGCCCCTCGTCCACGAGACGGTGTCGCTGGGCGCCGCCTACGCGGCGGGACTCGCGGCCGGCTACTGGCCGGACCTGCAGGTACTGCGCCGCAACTGGCACATGGCCGCCCAGTGGCTGCCGGACATGGACCCCGGACGGCGCGAAGGGGAGTACGCCAGCTGGAAGCGGGCCGTCGAGCGGTCCCTGGGGTGGATCCAGCCGCCGAAGCGGCCGTGATGTGGCGGTGTTACGAGGGTGGCGGACTGGGCGTGGCCACACCGAGGGTCAGGGCGGGTGTGGCGCCCATGTCGGGCGTGTCGGCGGGGAGTCCGGCCGCGACGGCGGCCTTGCGGACGCGGGCGAGTCCGGCGTCGGCGCCCTCCTGCGCGTACACGGCGTTGACGGACTTCATCATCGCCGTACGCAGGCTGATCCGGCCGTAGTCGCGGTCGTCCTCGTTGGGCGGGCAGTAGTGCAGACCGCGGGGCAGGCCCTGCACGCAGTGGCGGCTGGTGCCGTCGTAGCGGGTTCCGGGAGTGATGGCACGGCCGTCCTGAGTGGTGGCGTGGTTGTGCAGTGCGGCCGCGAGGTCGAACGGCTTGAAGGTGGAGCCGACCTGGAGGTCGTGCCGGACGGCGTCGTTGTAGGGACGGACGGCGTAGTCGGGTCCGCCGTAGGCGGCGACGATCCGTCCCGTCGACGGGTCCACGGAGGCCGCGCCGACCCGGATGGACCTGGCCTCACGGGTGCCCGGCAACTCCCGCAGGCCGCTCTTCACCGCGGCGACCAGCGCCTGCTGGTCCTTCTTCACGAAGGTGGTGGTGATCTGCCAGCCGCCCGAGCCGAGCGTGGCCTCGTCGAGGACGTTGTTGTCGACCAGATACCTGCGGGCGATGTCGATGAGGTATCCGGCCTGGCCGCCGATCCCGGGGGTGGGCCGAGGCGCCCGGGGCGCCGGGAAGGCCATCCCGGCGCGCCGGTGCTTGTCCAGGTAGCCGAGGTCGACCATGCCGTCCAGGACGTAGTTCCAGCGGGCGACGGCCGCGGCCCTGAGGGCCGGGGTCGCCGTGGAGACGTCGTAACTGCTGGGTGCCTTGAGCAGCGCGGCGAGGTAGGCGCTCTGAGAAACGCTCAGCTGGGAGGCGCGGATGCCGTAGTACGCCTGGGCGGCGGCGCGGATGCCGTAGGCGTTGCGGCCGAAGTAACTGGTGTTCAGATACCCGGCCATGACGGAGTCCTTGCTCTGCGTCTCCTTGACCTTGATCGCGATGATGGCCTCCCTGACCTTGCGGTCGAGGGTCTGCTCGCGGGTGAGGTAGTAGTTCCGGACGTACTGCTGGGTGATGGTGGAACCGCCCTGCAGCCCTCTGCCGGTGACGGTGCTCCAGGCCGCGCGCAGGATGCCACGGGCGTCCACGCCCTGGTTGGAGTAGAACGTACCGTCCTCCGCGGCGACCACGGCGTGCTGCATGCTGACGGAGATCTCCGACAGCGGCAGCGATTCGCGGTTGACCGCGCCCGTACGGCCGAGCTCGGTGCCGTCGGCGTAGTAGTAGACGTTGCTCTGGCTCACCGCCGCGGCGTTGGGATCGGGGACCTGGACGATCACGTACAGCGCGAAGAACGCCGCGACCGCGAGCAGCACCACGGTGAGCAGGCTGCTGAGCACCATGCGCCAGGTGGGGAACATCCTGCGCCACCAGGGCATCGTCTCGCGTGCCGCCTTGCGCAGCAGCCGGGCGCGCCGACGGGTCTGCCGCGCACTGCGAAGTTGCCTGGGCCAGGCGGCGACCGGTCTCCCTGCGGACTCGCTGTCCCCCTCGTTCATACCTGCGCCGTTCTTCAGGCCGACAGGGTCGGGTGGTGCGCCTCGGGGCGCGAACCGGACGCGGCGCGCCGCTCCGAAGTGCCGTAAATACCACTAATGGAATAGCATTTTCCCCTTTGTGGCCGAACCATGCCTGTGACGGTGGTTTGCGGGGGGCGGCTTCCCGACGGGGCGGGTCGGGTTCTGGATCGCTGTTCGGCGGGGCGAACGGTGAGGCCGCCTCTGGGAGTTGGCCGTCGCTCCGCCAGTGGAGCGCGTCGGGCGGCCCTGACATGCTCTCGCGATGCAGCCCCGCGCGGCGCCGTGCCCGTGGCGGCGACATATGGGCCGCGGTGACCACGGCTGTCGGCGACAGCAAGGAGGTATACCAGAACGGCCGTTACTGACACCGGTGTGGAGCAGGGGAGGCCTCTGATGGACGAAAGACGAACTCGGGGGCCTCACTGTTCACCCGCCTCCGCCGATCGAACCGCGCCGCGTTGAGCTGCTCCTGGCCCTCTGGTTCGATGAGGACCCCGATTGGAGTAATACTGACGGTCGCGCCGATCCCGGCGGATGACACCGACAAGCCCGCAGCGTACGGAGCCCAAGGAGCAACCTCCGGTGATCGACGAACCCACCTTCCGGACTTTCGATCCGACTGGCGACCAGGGGCCCGCTGACTCGGCCGTGCAGCGCCTCGCCGGGATTTCCGTACCGCGGAGGGTCGGCCCCTACTTCTCCACGCTTGACGGCGACTTGGTGGCGCTGGGTGCGTACGCCGCCGCAGCCGGGCGCCGTGTCGCCCGCGAAGAGTGCGCCTCGTGGGCGCGGCTCGGCAGCGACGGCGGTTTCGAACTGTGCGCCGACCCGCACGGCGCTGTCTGGGCGGTGCTGTTGGACTACGACGAGGAGCGGCGCTTCGTGAGCTCCTCCCCGGAGGCCTTCGCCTCCTGCCTCGTGGCACTGGGAGACGCCCTGCGTGTCATCCTCACCACCGACCAACCTGCCGTGGCCTCCTCGGCGTTCGAGACCCTTCAGGAACGCCTGCAGGCGCGTGACCCGTCGGCCTTCGGCGACCGGGAGGACTGGTGGCCCCGGGTCCTGGACGACATCCGCGACACCGCGAGCGCGGAAAACTACGCGGCCTTCGAGTACGTCGACCCCGAGCACGGCAAACGGATCGTCACCCAGGCCGGCACGATCGCCGCCCACCCCGAAGAGCGGCTGTGGGACAGGCTGCGCGCCGCCGGCGTCGGTCCGGAGCAGGTCCTGCGCGTCCACACCGACCTGCAGCCCTGCTTCATGCCGGGCCACTATTGCTCGATGTGGCTGGCCGAGGTCTTCCCGCACGCAGAGATGACGCACACCTTCTCCTACGGGGAGTCGGCCGACTCGCGCGCGGAGGGCATCCGCCTGCTGCGCGAGAACGCCGGTACGGCGGCGGAACAGTGAGCCTCTCCCCGGTGTCCACGGGCCCGGACATCACGCAATGGCCGCCGCTCGACGGGGTCACCGCCACCCATGGACCGGCCCTGGTCGAGTGGGCGGCCTGTGCCCCGCCGGAGAAGTCCAGGCTCTGCCTGGTCCGTGGCGCGCAAGGCAGCGGCAAGAGCCAGTTGCTGGCCTGGTTCCTCGCCGGCTCCGCGAGCCATCCGTCGACCACGGTCCATGCGACGGTCCTGGCCGAGGGACTCTTCGCGGACGCCGTCGCCTGGGAACTCGGGCGCCAACTCGGCTACGGGCCCCTCGCGCCGGAGCGGCTGCTGGAGCGGCTGGCCGTGGACCAAAGGCCGTTGTTCGTGTTGGTGGTGGATCTGCACCGATCCGGTCGTGGTCCGTCCGACCGCCAGGCGGCCGATCCGGCGTCCCTGGTCCGTGATCTCCTTGCGCCTCTTCTGGAGCTGCCGCAGACCCGCGCCCTCGTCGAGGTCGGCGACACCGCCTTCCTCGACGGCCTGACAGGCGTCGGGGTCGTCACGACCGTCGACGTCGGCGACGAGCCGTTCACGGACGCCCGTGCGGCTGCGCCCGCGGAAGACGACTTTCTGCTTACACGCACTCCCGAGGGGCGTGTGCGGTGGGACAAGGCATCCGAGACTGCCCGTGAACACGCCCTGGACCGGGCACTGGCCGCGCCCGAACCCGAGCCCGCCATTGTCGGGCTCGTCAGTGACCCCGGATTCCTGGTCCACGGGTCGACCGTCTCCCTCGCCGCGTGTCTGGCCGATGAGCGGATTCCCGCCCCGCGAGGACTTCGGCAGACGTGGAAGCTGGCCGCGCCGCACCTCTCGGACGCGCAGTACGAGACCACTGAGCGTGCGGCCGTACTCCACGCGGCAGCCCTGGAGTCCAGCCCCCTCCTCGCGCGCTACCTGCTGCCCCTGCTCGCAGACCACGCCTGGGCGGCCGTCTGGGCCCGGCAGGACATGGCCGTGAGTGCCCTGGCGGCCGCTCCCGACAAGCCGGGAACGATCCTGGCCGCCGATCCTTTGGGGAGCCTCTTCGAAATGGACGCCGGTACCGGAAGGTACGGCGTCTCCATTCCGCAGACCGCAGCCGGTATGCCCCGCCTCGGCGGTATGGCGGCTTGCGCCGAGCATGGCGCACTTCTGCTCAGCGACACGGGCGCTCTGCACCACACCGGTGAAGAGCCAGGGGACCTGCTCGGCCGCATTGCCACCCACCACGGCCGGGCGGGTCTCGAAGACCCGGATCTACGGCCCAGTGCCCTCGGACAGAGCCCTTGCGGCAGATTCGTAGTGATCGGTGACGAGCAGGGAAGCGTTCACGTATGGAGCCTGGAGGCTTCTGAGGCTGCTCCCCTGTCACGGGTCCTGCACTCCGCTCCTGTCACTGCCGTCACCTGCTTGGTCCTTCCCGGTGAAGGGCAGACGCTGGTGATGAGCACGGCCATGGACGGCACGGTCCGACTCTGGAAGACCTCGGCAGACCCCATGCCCCGTCCCGTCGAGCAGCGGCCCGCCCTCGCCACCGCCATGACCGCCCAGCAGACCTCCGTCGGCCCTCTTCTCGCCGTCGCCTGGAATGACGCCTCACTTCATCTGTGGCATCTGCCTTCCGGCAGGGTTCGCGCCCTCCCGCTCCTCCTGCCGTGTTCCTCCCTCGCCTGCACCTCTTCGCCCCGGCCGCCCCTTTCCGATTCCCGGCTCTGCCTCACGATCGGGGGCAGCGAGGGCTCCTACGCACTGAGTCTCGACGCCGCGCGCCTGTGGAGCCAACGCCCACCCGCAGCCTGATACGTCGTTAGTCACGTGGGAGGGGAGTGTTTTCATTGTCGAACCTTTGCCCCGCCATGGCGTGGAAGGATCAGATCGCGCGCGAACCTGGTTGAGTCTTGGCGGACTTGACGGGGGAGCAGGAAATTGGCGATTGAACTACCCGAAGAAGTTGTCTCGTTGCTTCAGTTCATCGGCGTCAACTGGCCGAATGTGAACGAGGACAAGGTACGGGAGTTCGCTCAGCACGTACGCGACTTCGCCACGAAAGTGGACGAGACGCATCAGGACTCCACGGCCACCATCAAGCAGATGGCTGACGTGTACCAGGGCCCCTCCTACGATGCGCTGCTCGCCAAGTGGGGGCAGATGTCGAACGGCCACATGTCCGAGCTGCTGACCGCCTGCCACGCCGTAGCGACCGCGCTGGACGTGGCTGCCGACGTCATCGTGGGCATGAAGGAAGCCGCCATTGCCGAACTCGTGGTCCTGGCTGCATCGTTCGTGGCCGATCAGGCAGCCGCTGTTGCCACGCTCGGGCTGGCGGAGGCCGCCGAGGCGCTGATCGTGGAGGCGGCGGAAAAGGCCGTGGACTACCTTGAGCAACAGTTGGAGCAATACATCATCGGCGCCGTCATCGAGGCCGCCGTCAACCCGCTGGTCGAGGTGGTCGGGCGGGCGGCGAGCGGCTTGATGTTCAAGACCACCGAGTCCGCACTCGGCGTGACGGCCGATGCCGGGGGAGCGGGGACCGGCTTCTCCGTCCATCCGGAGGAACTCCAGAACCGTGCCGAGCTGATGAAGACACACGCCGGCACGGTCGCCTCGCATGCGGAGGAGTTCAGAATTCGGGCCGCCGGGATGTCGTTCGAATGACCAACAAGATCACCGCGGCGCTGGAGGACGGCGCGAAGAAACTGGGCAAGACACTCGGCGAAGACGCCGGAAAATCCATCAAGGCCCTCTACCACGATACACATGCCCGCCTGAAGAAAGTCTCGCACAACTATCTTGAGGCGGACGCCAAACATGCGGCGGAAATAGAGAAGCTCGCCAAGGGCGAGACGCCGGTCTACCATATGGCCGACGACGGAAGTATTCGCCGACTGCATCCCGGCGGTGGTCATTCCGAGCTCACGGCCGAGGACAAGGAGCGTCTGGGGCTCGACGAGGCCAACATCGGCCGCCCGAGGCTGGGAGAACGGAATGCCCGGCTCAAAACGGACCAGGAGGGCAAGGACACTCCGCGGCCGCAGGTGTCGTCGCAGCAGGTGACGGCGGGGAGCACCGATCTCTCCGTGGCCACCCAAATGGCCCGCCATGCGGACCAGGGCTACGGCGGTCTGGACCGGAAGGGAAACTTCACAAGCAACAACTACGCCGCGGCCAGGGTGGACGGCGCGAACGGCAAGGGCGACTTCATACTGGTCGCGCGCAGCAATGGGTACCGGCATTCGGAGCGAATGATCGGTACTCCGTTCCTGAGACAGGGGGAAGAAAACAGAATAACCCAGCTCTATACCGAACGAGCGCCATGCGACACCGGGGTGAACTGCAGTGCCTGGATGGCGGAGAGATTACCGAACACTGCGGTCACGCACAGTTTCGGCGCGGGGAACGACGAGATGCAATTTTATCTCCCCGAACTGCAGGCCAGCAGATGATATATTTACGCTTCCGAGTATCGGCCATAAATGACAGGGAAAGAGTATGAATCGTCCCCCCGCCCTCACCCGTGAGATGCTGGAGACCGTTTTCGATCCGGCCGAACTGGTTGTTGCCCCGGAAGAAAATCTCCCTGCTGTCGGCGACCCTGACGCCAGGGAAGTCCTGGGAACGCTGGGAATCCCGGTCTGGGACAATCCGTGGTTCGACATGGAAGACGGGATCGCAGAGCGGTTCGGGCGCGTCGAGGACTGGGACGAGAAACTCGCCGACCGTTACTCCGTCGTCCCGGAGGGAGCGGGCAAGTGGATCGGGCTGGGCATGATCCCCTATGACGGCCTTGCCTTCGACCCGGACACCGGCAAGGTCTACTGCCTGCCCGACGACTCCGAGATCTACCTCTGGAACAGCTCGCTCCGGTCCTTCGTGCACTTCCTGTACCTCCTCCAGCTGGAACGCCCGCACTTCGACGCGGAATGGGAAGGCGAGATCGAGGTGCCTTACGACCCCGAGGCCGCGCAGGCCCGAGTCCGAAGCGCGATGATGTCCGTGGATCCCGCAGCCCTGGAGAACCCCGACTCCCGCTGGCACGGGGTCCTCACGTACATCGTGGACCCCGAACACCATTTCCTTTGAGGTCACTTGTCGGGGCCCGGCGCCGGGCGCTCTGGACACCGGCCGACGATGCAGGCCAAGGGATGAGTCCGGGTCACCGGAGTGGACCCTCGAGATGCCGGCTGCTGAGGCACGGCGGCCGGGCATCGACGTCGCCCGTAGGCAGGTCCGCCGGATCCTGCCGGCCGAGAGGTGCGCCGACGAGGCGGATTCCGCACGGTTCAGCGCTCGCTGCGCGAGTGCCGGCTCTTCGGCCGCCCGTGAGGATGTCCGATCCCGAGTATGGGCTCAGAATTAGTGCTGTGCCCCGTTTGTTCGGGATCGGAGACAGTCATGAAGGATCTCAAGTTCGAGCAGAAGAGCTCGCTGTCACGCATGGAGGCGGCCGACCAGCTGAGTGCAATTGCGGCTGCGCTGAGAGAAGGCGGGGATGCCGAGCTGGAACTCGGTCCCGCGACGCTGAGCCTGCGGATTCCCGACGACGTTCGCAGCGAGGTCGAGGTCGAGGTCGGCAACGGGGAGATGGAGCTGGAGATCGAGTTCAAGTGGCCGACCGCACCGACCCGGAGGGCGTCATCGCAGTCGGCCGCGGACACAGAGACGGCCACGGGGAGGAAGGACGTTCCCGCCAGGCCCGGCCGGAGCGGCACGGGGACCAGCAGGGGCAAAAGCGCGAAGCGGTCCGCCACAAGAACGGCGTGAGTCGGGCGCAGGACCTCGGTCCGACTACGAGCAGTCGACGCCTCAGGCCGGTTCCGGGACGAAGGGATGCATCTCGTCGGTCCCGGCCTCTACGACGCCGTAGCTGCTTTCCGGTACCTCGTTCCAGGCGCCGGGCAGGTCGCCGAGAGGTTCGGAAACGATGAGGCGCGTCTCGTCGGACACCTCCTGGAGGAACGCCGCATCGGGGTGCAGCTTGCGCAGTGCGTCCACGCGGCTGCTGTAGAACAACGACCGGGAAGTGCCCTGGCTCGAGTAACGGAAGGCCCATATGCGTTCACCGTCGGTCACGCCGATCGTCATCTGCAGCGGGAACTCCACACCGTGGTCGCGGCCGCTGCGCTCCACCGCTCCCGCCATCCGGGACACGGCGCTCGGCGGGTCCTGATCCAGGCCGAAGGTGAGCGCCAGGTAGAACATCACCTCCGAGTCCGTCGTGCCTTCGATGTCGGAGTACAGCTCAGGATCGACCAGCAGGGACAACTCGCGACGCATGAGGTGGAAACCTGAGATGGCGCCGTTGTGCATCCACATCCAGCGGCCGCGCCGGAACGGGTGGCAGTTCGTCTGCTGCACCGCCGTGCCGGTCGTCGCCCGTATGTGGGCGAAGAACAACGGGGAGCGGACATGATCCGCGAGCTCCCTCAGGTTGCGGTTGTTCCAGGCGGGGCCGACGTCCCTGAACAGGGCCGGAGTGTCGATGCTCTCCTGTGAGTACCATCCGACGCCGAAACCGTCGCCGTTCGTCGTCTCGACACCCAGTCTGGAGTGGAGGCTCTGATCGATCAGCGAGTGGGCCGGTCGGTAGAGGATGGTGTCGAGAAGCAGGGGTGTTCCCGAGTAAGCGAGCCATCGGCACATGAGTGATCACCTGTGTTCCTGGCTGCACCTGCGGGAATGCCCTGAGATCCCGCTCGCGGCGCCCGGAGTCTTCCATGAGTCCGCCGGCCACCTGGCGGCAGCGCCCCGCTGCCCTCTCGGCTCGGCTCGAGCGCACCGAGGATGCCGGGCGTACCTCGCGCTGCCGGCGACGCCGTGTCCGGTGACCGGACGGCTCTTGTCCCGATCTCATTTTCGCCTCCTCCGCCGCGCATCGCCATGCGGACGCGGACCGGACGGCCACCGCCCGGAGCACGGCACGGTGGAGCCGACCACGGCTGCGCGGCGCCACCGGCACCCTGGCCGTACCCGGCGTGGGCAGGCCCCTGTTCCAGGCAGGCTTCGCCCACTTCACCCCCGCCGGCCGCGCCGCCACGGCGCTGGGATTCGACAACTCCGAGCGTGTCCCCGCTGCCGCTCTTCGCCGGCACCGCCGACCACATCGTCCCGGCGGCGGTCGTCCGCGAGACCCACCGCCGGTCTGCCGCACTCACCGCGGCTGGGAGGCGGTCGCGGACGACACGCTGGACCGGGCCCTGCGTGCCCGGCGACCGGCACACACCGCCTGGCTTGCGCTGCAACCGCCCGAGGCAGGCCGGATCATGACCGGCCGGGGCGCCGGTCCCGCTTCTTGAGGCGGTTCTGGCTCCCCCATCTTGTGTATCACCGCCTGGACGAACTCCTGGGGTTGATCCTCCTCTACATCAGCTCCACCGTCACGGTCGGCTTCACGGAGGTCGCTGAGAACCGTTGGACTTCGCAGGGCGGTCCTCCCGTCCTGGCACCGTCACATGACCATGGTGTCGGCGGTGCACGCCCATCAGCGCTTCGCCGGTCCCGGGCATCCGGCTCCGCTGCCGTCCGCTCAGTGGTCACACTCTTGCCGAGGTGTCCTCCCTCTTCGCCGCGGTGACACTGCCCAGCAGACGCAGAGCCGCCTCGGAGGGCGAGCCGGGTTCTGCCGTGTAGGCGATCAGACGCCGGCCGGACGAGCCGGGGATGACCAGGTTCTCGAAGCTGAGGGCCATGGCGCCGACCAGCGGATGACGCAGATGTTTCACTCCCGAGGTGCAGGTGCGTACCGGATGGCGGGCCCAGCGAGAGGCGAACTCGTCGCACTGCACGGTGAGTTGGCCGACGAGCTCGGCCAGACGGCGGTCGTCGGGGTGACGGCCGGCGACCAGAACCAGCGATGCGACGGCGAGTTGCGCCTCCTCCTCCCAGTCCGAGTACAGGTCCCGGTAGTGCTCGTCCAGGAAGAGCATCCGCGTCAGGTTGGGGCGGGTGCCCTGTGTGTCGGGGCTGTCGGGCGGCAGGTGCCCGGCGAGCAGCGCGTGGCCCAGCCGGTTCCAGGCGAGGACGTCATTGCGGCGGTCGAGGACGAGCGCCGGTACGTCCGACATGGCCGTCAGCAGTTGCCGCGCCGACGTGCCGGCGTGCTCGACGCGGGATGGAGCAGGGCGGGACGCGGCGGCGGGGCGGGCGAGGGTCTTCAGATGGGCGGTCTCGTCCTCGGTCAGGCGCAGCGTGCGTGCGATCGCGTCCAGCACGGCGTCCGAGGCGCTGAGGGCGCGGCCCTGTTCGAGGCGGGTGTAGTGGGTGATGCTGACGCCGGAGAGCATGGCCAGCTCCTCCCGGCGCAGACCGGTGACGCGGCGGCGGGTCGGTGGCGGCGAGATGCCGACGTCTTCCGGGCGCAGCGCGGCACGGCGGGACTTGAGGAAGTCTCCGAGCTCGGACGGAGCGTCCATCGATGCCTCCGGTTTCTCGGGCGTCCGGCGGCACGGCTCCTGAGCGCCGATGCCTGGCGAGCCGCGGGTCGTCCCCCATGATGCCCGCCTCCAGGGCGGCCCATGAGCCGTAAGGGTGGTCATGTCATGACCACCCTTACGGTGGCTGCGCAGAACAGGGTTCTGGCTCGAGCCCCGAGCTGAGGCGAGCCTCTTTCCCCAGCGGTGCGTGACAGACGCCCGCGTACGAAAGAAGCACGAGAGAAGGGTCTCGTCCTCATGTCCGTCACTGACTCGGAGACAGCCGGCACTGCCGTCGGCGCGTCACCGGCCGTCCTCACCCCGCGTCTGCGGCTGGTGCTTGTGCTGCTGCTCGCGGCCCAGTTCATGCTGGCGGTGGACTTCTCCATCCTGAACGTGGCGCTGCCGGTCATCGGCAGGGGGCTGGGCTTCTCGCTGGCGCATCTGCAGTGGATCGGCACCGCCTTCGCCCTGTGCGCGGCGGGCTTCACCTTGCTGTTCGGCCGGGTCGCGGACCTGTTCGGCCGCCGCCGGCTGTTCCTCGGCGGTCTGGTGGTGCTCGGCGCGGCCTCGCTGGTGGGCGGCCTGGCGCAGAACCCGGAGGTGCTGATCGCCGCCCGGATCTTCCAGGGCCTGGCCACCGCGGCGGTGACGCCGGCCGGACTGTCCCTGATGACGACGTCGTTCCCCGAGGGCCCGCTGCGAGAGAGGGCGCTCGGCCTCAATGGGGCACTGATGTCCGCCGGGTTCACCACCGGAGCGATCCTCGGCGGTCTGCTGACCGACCTGCTGTCCTGGCGCTGGGCATTCTTCATCAACGTCCCGGTCGCCCTCGCCGTGCTGTTCATCGCCCCGACGGTCATCAAGGAGTCCCGGCCCGACGAGCGTCCGAAGCTGGATCTGCCCGGGGCTGTCAGCGTCACGCTCGGCCTGCTGGCCATCGTCCTGGGCCTCACTCAGGCGGGCGAGAAGGGCTGGGGCTCCTCGTCCGCGCTGCTGTCGCTGGCGGCCGGAGTGGTCCTGCTGATCGTGTTCTGGGCCGTCGAACGCAAGGCGGCCGCGCCGCTGGTGCCGCTCAGCGTGCTCGGCAAGCGGTCCGTGGCCTGGGGCAACGTCGCCGGACTGATCGCGTTCCTCAGCGAGACGTCCCTCGTCTTCCTGCTGACCCTCTACCTCCAGGAGGTGCTCGGTTTCTCCCCGCTCGCCGCCGGCCTGTCCTTCGGTGTACTGGGCCTCGGAACGGTCGTGGGCGGCTCCGTCGCCCCGAAGGCCATCGGTACGGTCGGCACCAAGCAGACGCTGATCACCGGCGGCATCCTGCAGACCGTGTCCACGGCCGCCCTGCTCGGCCTCGGCGACGACCGCTCCTGGATGTGGCTGCTGCTCGTCGCCACCTTCGTCGGCGGGGTCGGCAATATGCTCGTCATCGTCGGCTTCATGGTCACAGCGACCTCCGGGCTGGCGGACGACGAGCAGGGCCTGGCCACCGGGCTCGCGACCATGACCCAGCAGATCGGCATCACCATGGGCACGCCGATCATGAGCGCCATTGCCGCCGCCGCTATGAGCGGTACGGGTGCCGCGGCCATCCTCGGCGGTCTGAAGGTCGCGATCGCGGTGAACGCCGCTCTCGTGCTCTTCGGCGCCCTCACCAGCGCCCTGTTCCTGCGTGGCGCCCGGTCGAGTGCGCAGTGACGCACGGCGGTACGAGTCCCGCAGCCGCCCGACTGCTCCTGGTGGGGCTCAGGCTCCGCTCCCCAATGGCAGGCATCGGGGCCGCGTCGGCTCGACGCGGGGGCCCACCAAAATCCCTTACGGATCTACCGTCTCTACCGTCCCCGGAGCGCAGGCGTACGGCCGGCCCGTCCGGGCGCGCGGAGCGAGCCGGCAGGCGGGATCGGTCGAGCACTGGCCGCGCAGCGCCTCGGGAACTCGGCTCGGAGCAAGGCATGAGACCGCCCTGGTACCGGTCCTCGGCCTGGCACCAGGGCGCTGTCGTGGGCGAGTTCGGCCGTGCGGCCGCTCAGTCGACGTCGGTGGTGGCGAGCCCGGCGTAGACGTCGGGCCGGCTCCGGCGCATCCGGGCGGCGAGGACGACGCCGATGAGGAAGACGGCCGGGGTGAGGGCGACCAGTGACCAGTTGACGGCCGGTCCGGCGCCGGTGAAGAGGTTCAGGCGGGTGCAGACCAGAGCGGTGGCTGCGGCGAGCAGGACCGCGGCGGCGCCGGGGGCGACCAGGGTGCGCAGTCGTCCCTCGCCGCGCTGCGGGGCGTTGCGGCGGAAGTAGGCGACGACCGCGCAGGCCGCCAGCAGCTGCAGGACCAGGATGCCGACCACGCCCGGGGTGTTCACCCACAGCAGGAACTGGTTGTACGGGTCGGCGCCGATCGCGGCGAAGACGGCCACGGTCGCTGCCGCCAGGACGCTCTGCACGAGGCCCGCGATCCACGGGGAACCGTGCCGGGGGTGGATGCGCCCCAGAGACGTGGGCAGGGCGTGTTCGGTGGCGAGGGCGTAACCGTAGCGGGTGATGGCGTTGTGGAAGGCGAGCAGGGAGGCCAGCAGGCTGCTGATGATCAGGATGCGCTGGAGGTCGGTGGCCCAGGTGCCGACGTACTGCGTCATGGCGGTGAAGAACATCTCGGCCGGGTTCTTGGCCGCAGCGCCGACCGCGCCGTCGTTGCCGAACGCCTGCACGATCACCCAGACGACGAAGGTGTAGAAGAGGCCGAGGAAGCCGACGGCGACGTAGGTGGCGCGGGGCACGGTGTGGTCGGGGTCGCGAGCCTCCTCCCGGTAGATGGCGGTGGCCTCGAAGCCGGTGAAGGCGGCGACGGCCAGCCCCAGGGGCGCGCTCATCTGCGAGATGAACACGTGGGAAGGTGCGAAGGAGGCCAGGCTCAGGCCGCTCGCCCCGCCCTTGATCAGGATCGCGCCCGCCAGCAGCACCAGGATCGCGGTCTCGGCGATCAGCAGCGCGGCCAGGACCTTGGCCCCCAGAGAGATGGACCGGAAGCCGAGGAACCAGACGACGGCCACGCCCGCGAAGGCGTAGACCCACCACGGCAGGTCGACGCCGAGCAGGTCGTCGGCCGTGCCGGCGGCGAAGAAACCGAAGGCCCCGAACACACCGATCTGCAGGGCGTTGTAGGAGAACACCGCGAGCAGTGCCGCACCGAGCCCGGCCGGGCGCCCCAGCCCCCGCGTGATGTAGGAGTAGAACGCGCCCGCGTTGCGGATGTACGGCGTCATGGCGGTGAAGCCCGCCGCGAACAGACACAGCAGGACACCGATGGCCAGGTAGGCGACCGGGGCGCCGATACCGCCGAAGAGGATCGCCAGTGGTGCGACACCGGCCATCACGGTGAGCGGCGCGGCCGCCGCCACCACGAAGAACACGATGTCGGCAAGGCCGAGCGTGCCGCGCCGCAGGTGGCTGCTCGCGTCGGTCCCGGCGGTCTGCGGGGGCTGCTGAGGTGCGGTGGGGACGAGGGGCTCGGTCATGAGGTCTCCCGGTGGCGGTGTGATCGAGGGGACGAGCGGGGTGCCCCTGACCCGCGGGCCGGCCGTGGCGTCGGCGTACTGACCGTACGTCTAGCCTCTTTCGGCACGCGAAGGGGTGGAAGGGCCGGCTTCGTGTGTGCGGCGGCCGGCGAGCCAGGTGCCCAGGACGGGCAGGTGCGCGAGCTCGGCCGGTGTGGTGGTGACCGGATCGGCGGCGATATGCACCAGGTCGGCGCGCATACCGGGGCGCAGCGCGCCCCAGTCCTTCTCCTCGAACGCCTGGTGGGCGCAGCCTGCGGAGTAGGCGGCAAGAGCGGTCGCGGTGTCGACCCGCTCTTCGGGGAGCCAGCCGCCCTCGGGAGTTCCCTCGGGGGTCTGGCGGGTGACTGCGGTGGCGATGCCCCGCAGCGGTTCGTGGGCGGTGACCGGCCAGTCGCTGCCGAACGCGACGCGGGCGCCGGAGACGAGCAGGGAGGCGACCTGGTACTGCCGTCGGCCGCGTTCCGCGCCGATCCGCGGAAGGATCAGCTTGTCCATCAGGGGGTCGCACTGTGCCCACAGCGGCTGGAGGTTGGCAATCACGCCGAGGCCCTTGAAACGGGGCAGGTCGACGGGATCGATCAGCTCGGCATGGGCGATGACGGGCCGCCGGTCGCGCGGTCCGTTCGTGCGGTAGGCCTGCTCGATGGCGTCCAGGGCGGAACGGACGGCGCCGTCCCCGATGGCGTGCACATGCGGCCGGAACCCGAGCGCGTC
This sequence comes from Streptomyces sp. NPDC051172, assembly GCF_040682555.1. Classification (NCBI taxonomy): domain Bacteria; kingdom Bacillati; phylum Actinomycetota; class Actinomycetes; order Kitasatosporales; family Streptomycetaceae; genus Streptomyces; species Streptomyces sp. NPDC051172. The sequence goes on along the minus strand of NZ_JBFBBE010000033.1, from coordinate 63,532 downwards.
CACGGCGACGACGGCCTCGGCGAGTTCGGCAGGCGTCCAGGTGGCCATACCGTGCGAGTGGGGACAGTCGGCGTAGGGCTCCAGCAGGGCGGCGGTGCCCGCCTCGATCACTCCGTCCGCGAAGAACTTCACACTCCGTGCGGTGAGCAGTCCGGGTGCGGCGCTCTCGATCCGTTCGCGGTCGGCCTCGAAGCGTGCGATCCGCTCCCGCCAGCCGTCGGGTTCCAGGAGGAAGCACAGGTCGGCGCGGACCGGCAGGCCCGGCCCGGTGGTCGCGGCGGTGATCCAGACGTCTACGAGGTCCGGAGTGACCAGGGCGTCCTGCACCCAGGTCACCCCGGAGGCGGCGAACCGGGCGGCGGCCTCGCGCAGGGCGTCCACGTGCTGTGCGTGGGACGGCGTCGGAGCTAGGGCGAGGACGGGGTTCAGGGCACCGAACTCCCGCAGCGTGCCCAGCGGTTGGTCGCTGCCGTCCCGGCGGACGATCTGACCGCCCGCGGGATCCGCGGAGGCGGCGGTGTACCCGGCACGCCGTAGGGCCTCGCTGTTCACCCAGCCCGTGTGGTGGTCGGAGGTGCGCAGCAGCACCGGGCGGTCGGGTACGGCGGCGTCCAGCCACCTGGCGTCGAACAGCCCCTCCGGCGCCAGCCAGGGGTCGAAGCCGTCGCCGGTGATCCACTCCGGCTCGGGGTGCGTTTCGGCCCAGCGCCGTACGGCTTCGACGATCTCCTTGACGGAGGCGCACTCCCGGACGGGCACACCGCGCAGCCCGAGCCCGCCGAGCACCGGATGGACATGGCCGTCGCCGAACGCCGGCAGCAGCGCCCCGCCCTCCAGGTCGACCACGGCCGTACGAGGACCGCGCAGGGCGAGCGCCTCGGCGCCCAGGGCACTGATCCGACCGTCCGTGACGGCGAGGGCCTCATGACAGCGGGCGTCGGTGTCCCCGGTGCGGACGGTTCCCCCGGTGAAGACGATGTCTGCATGCATGGCGTGGCAGTGCCCTCCTGCGACCTGGTACGACGTCCGAATCCGTTTACTGAAAGGCATTCGGTTTCCGGTAATGTAGGCGCCGCCGCGATGGAGCGGAAGAGTTTTACTGAAAGTCATTCGGTAATGTTTGGGATACGGCAGCCCGAGCGGCCCGCCCTCCCGCACACACGAGACAGGAGTCGCCGTGCCACGGCCACGCACCCCGCTGCTGGACCGGCGACGCATCGGTGCCGCCGCACTGCGCCTGGCCGACGAACAGGGCACCCTCACCATCCCCGCCCTGGCCCGCGCCCTCGGAGTGGCCCCCTCGGCCCTCTACCATCACGTCTCGGGCCGCGCCGAGATCATCTCCCTGATGCGCGAGGAGCTGGCGCTGACCACCGGCGGCGCCGACCAGGACTGGTCGCAGCCCTGGGAGCAGGCCCTGGAGGCCTGGGCCCGCTCCTACCTGGCCGCGTTCGCCGCTCACCCCGGCGCGGTGCCGCTCCTCGCCGTCGCCCCGCTCGCCGAGCCCTTCATGCACGCCATGTACGAGCAGATCGCCGAACTGCTGCTCGCCGCGGGGTTCGCCGAAGCCCAGGTCATGCCGCTGGTCAACGCCCTGGAGAGCTTCATCCTCGGCTCGGCCCTCGACCTGGTCTCCCCGCCGGTCATGGTCCCCGACGTCACCCGCGAAACAGCCCCGCACCTCAGCGCCGTACTCGCTCAGACCCCGACCGACCACACCCGCGCTGAGCACTCCTTCGACATCGGCCTACAGGCCATGCTCGCCGGCTTCGGTCACTTGCTCCCGGACAACTGACCCGCACCGGCGCGCCCTTGGTCGTCGGCGGACCGAGGACCCGAGGTGACCCCTCCTGTGTTGCCTGACGGGCGCGTGCGCGAGAGTGTGAACGGGCGGTCGGTCCTGAACCGGGACGGCCATCTCTCCGAGCAGGGACCAGTCGTCCTGCGGGATCGTCGTGTTGATGATGCGAGGGGTCTCGGCGAGGTAGGGCGGCGGCGTTTTCCGGGCGGTCCGGAAGTGCTCGGAACCGACGCTTCGTACTACGTGGTCGCTGCCGAGTCCTTCCGAGGAGTACGCGCGGAGAGCTCCCGCGGCGAGTGGGACGAGCGTGATCCTTCAGGTGTGACGCACCACGTCGACCGGTTCGGCCACGTTCTTCCACCGTCCTCCGAGCCGGGTCTGGGGCGGTCCGGTCGGACAGGGCCGTGGTGAGCGGGCTCCAGCGTCGTGGCGCTGGACCACGGAGCGCTTCTGGTCAGCTCCGAGCATCCCCACTGGGAACGGGGCAGCCCCCGGGGCGCGCCGTGGACCGGCTGAGCCAAGATCCACTGCTGCTCGGCTTCTGCCGCCGAACGCTCAGTCGCCGCCACCAAGGCTGCGGATCATCCGGCTCGACAGGCGCGTCCGGCAGCGCCGAAAAGACGCCCGCCCTTGCGTGCCAGCCGCTGAACACGCCACGGAGCACCGGGTGGGGCTCGTGCGGTAGAGGGCCCCTCGATGAAGCCACTGTGCTCTCCTTCGCTTGCTCCGTTACCGTTAACGTGACCGGTAACGTGATTCTTGCCCAGGGGAGGAGAGTCCGTCAACGCCCGCTGCCGGACGGGTGATGGCACGGCAGGTCGGTGAACCTGATTGACTTGGACACAGGGCGGCACAGGAACAGAAGTGAGTGGGCGGCGTGGCCGGACAGCGGGGAACGGAAGACCAGCGGGCGCGAGGCGTGAAAACCGTCAAGCGCGTCACGCTCCGCGACGTCGCCCAGGCGGCGGGCGTGTCCCATCAGACCGTCTCCCGGGCGATCAACGGCAAGGGGGAGATCGACCCGGCAACCCAGCAACGTGTGCTCGATGTCGCAAGACAGTTGCGCTACCGGCCCAGCCGGTTCGGCCGGGGGCTGGTCCGCCCGGATGTCGTATCCGTCGGGCTCGTCGTCCCCGACGTGGTCAACCCCTTCTTCCCGGAGTTCGTGGCAGGAGTGATCGCGGCCGCGGACGAACGTGACTGGCAGGTGCTCGTGGCCAGCACCGAGAACGACCGGTCCCGGGAGCTGGCCCTGGTCCGCTCACTCGGACAACAGGTCGACGCCCTTGTCGGCTACATCAGCCATCCCGATGCGCAGCTCGAGCCGTACGTGGGCAGCACGCCGCTGGTCCTGGTCGATCGCGGGCTGGACTCGTCGCACCACGCGCTGGTCCACATCGACACGGCGACGGGAATCCGGGCCGGCCTGCAGCATCTCATCGACCGTGGCCATCGCCGGATCGGCCTGATCGACTGCGAGTGCTTGAGCGCCCCGCTGGTCCGGCGCCGGACCTTCCTCGAACTCGCCGGCGAGTACGCGCTGCCGGTCGACGAAGACTGGATTGTCATGGCCGAGCAGTCCCCGGACGGGGGTGCCGCCGGGTTCGAGGCGCTGCACGCCGCGCGCCCGGACCTGACCGCTGTGGTCGCCTTCAACGACATGGTTGCGATCGGCGCGCTCCGGGCCGCCCGTCGGCTCGGCGTCCGAGTGCCGGACGAGTGCGCACTGGTCGGCTACGACGGGCTGAGCGTCGTCGATCTGATCGACCCGCCCCTGACCACCGTCCACCTCGACAAGCGACGGCTGGGCGAACTGGCCATCCACCAGGTCGACCAGCTCCTCGCAGGCGAACTGCCACCCCCTATCGTCCTGACACCGAGCCTGAAAGTCCGCGGCACGACGTGACCCGCGTCGGAAACGCCAAAGCCCGGTTCCGCCGACCCTGGCGGAACCGGGCCTCTGCACCGGCGTCTAACTCATCGCACCTCCCGCGCATACGGCGCCACGACGATCCGGTCGATCAGCGGCGCGTAGCGGGAGCGCAGCAGTACTCCCGGGAAGGTGTCCGAGGCGTACGTCGTGCCGTCGAAGTTCGGCAGTTCCTCCGAGCGGAACGTGATGGTGTTCTGGCCCTTCCCGAGCTGGACCGGGACGGTCAGTTCCCAGAAGTTGTCCTGGTGGAAGGTGTGCGGGAAGGTGACGCGCTGCATCGTGCCGCCGTTGACGGTGATGTCGGCGTGGCGGGCCAGCGGGTCCGGGTTGTAGTGGGTGGCCTCGGACTGTTCGGGGTTCGAGTAGCGGATGCGCAGCGCGTACAGACCGGGCTCGTCCGCGGTGACTGAGAACGTCGCCGTGTTGCCGTTGCCCGGGTCGCCGCCGATCCCGGTGATCGCCGTACCGTCGGTCGCCAAGGGCAGTGAGGTCAGCGTGGCCGAGCCCGCGAGCTTGGCGTCCTGCGCCTCGTACGTACGCGTCCTGAGCGTGCCTTCGGTCGGTGTGACCCGCAGTCGGTCGACGAGGGTGGTGGTTGAACTCCCGGTCACCGTCACCTTGTTGATGCCGCCCGAGAGGGAGACGGCGACCTTGTGCCTCGCCTTGGTCACATGCAGGACGTCGTGGCCGTTGACCGACAGCCGTGCGTCCGCGGCGCCGAGGGTGTCGACGTCGAGGGTGGCCTCGCGGTCGGCGGGGGAGTAGACCCAGAACGTGGCCGTCCGGCCCTTCGCGAGCCGGGCCGCGCCCGAGCCCGTGGCGGGGGTCCCGACCTGCTTCGGCAGGTCGTAGACGGGTTGTGCCCCGCCGCCCAGCCAGGCCAGTTCGCCCTCGTAGACCTCGGTGGCCGCGGACGGGTCCGGCAGGGACAGGGTGAGGCGGTCGACGATGGCGTCGCCCTTGGTGGCGCGCCGGCCGTCGAGGCTCTGCGCGGCGAGCGTCAGGGTGTGCCTGCCCCTGGTGAGATGCACCTTGGTGTCGGTGTGGTCCCACACCACCCACTTGTAGCCCAGCGGCAGGTACAACTCCTGCTCGCTGTCGGCCTGTCCGTCCACCCGCAGGAAGACGTTGGTGGGGCCCTGGTCCTTCAGCTTGTCGAAGGTGTTGAGGGAGTTGGCGAAGACGCTCAGGTCGTACGTGCCGTCCTCGGGCACGTCCACGGCGAAGTCGAGCGTGACGTCCGAGCCGGTGCGCAGGCCGCCGACGTCGTAGCCGCCGGAGGTGTAGAACTTCGACACGTCGGCCGTCGAGCCCTCGGGGCCGTTCTTGGAGTAGCCGGAGCCGGTGTGCGCCGCGTCCTCCGCCTCGTACGATCCCTGCCAGCGCACGGGCGCCGACTGTGTGCCCTTCGCCTTGCCGGCCGGGCTGAGGACGATCTCGTACGCCGAGGACTCCTTCAGCTTCGGCAGCGTGCCGTCCCCGAAGTCGACGACGGCCGTCCCGTCGGCACCGACCTTCAGGTTCGTCTCCGTCAGCAGCTTCGGGCCGGAGTTGTCGCCGATCTGCCCGCTCCAGTCGATCTCCCGCACCCAGGCGTGGACCTGGTCCCCGAAGACCTTCGCGGGGATGCCCGCGAAGGTGATGTGGCCCTTGCCGGCCGAGCCGCCGAAGATCAGCCGGGCCTGCTTCTTCTTCTCGTCGAGCGTGGCCACGCCCTGCATGGTGTAGTTCTGGCCGGGGAAGGGCGGGGTCACCTTCACGGTGTGCCCGCTCATCGAGGCGTACGAGTGCAGCAGCCACCACTGGCCGTTGCCGCGGCCCGACTGGACCGCCGAGTCGGAGAGGTTGCCGTCGATGTTCCAGTACGCGATGTCGGCGTCCACCTTGGACTCCTCGATCGCGGACACCCACTGGATCATCTGGCCCGGGACGGAGGTGTGGTAGTTGAACGCGTACTCGTTGATGTTGATGGGAAGCCGGGTTCCTTCGCGGGCGGTTCCCTTGAACAGGTCCTTCTCCCACGCCCGGTACTTGGCCACGCTCTCGCGCACCGCCTCCGGGTGGCTCAGCTCGTGCCAGGTGATGACGTCCGGGAGCGTGCCGGCGGCCAGGGTGTGGGTGAGGAAGCCCTTCACCTGGTCGTACAGGATGCTGGTGTTGGGGCCCGCGATGCGGGCGTCCGGCATCCTGGCCTTGATGAGCTTGTAGGCGGAGTCCCAGGCGGCGAAGTAGTCCTTGGGGTCGTTCAGCCAGCTGACCTTGTCGTAGCTCCACTCGCCGGTGCCGAACATGTTGCCCTCGGGCTCGTTGAACGGCACGAAGACGATGTTGTCCTGGTACTGCTTGGGCAGTTGCAGCACCTGGTCGACCTGCTTGGCGATCTTCTCCTCGTAGAGCTTGAGCTTCTCCGCCGGGGTGTCGCCGGGCCACTCGTACGGGAAGCCGCGGTGGATGTCCGTCATGTAGATGTAGACGTCGCCGTCGGTGGAGTCGGCCAGCGGCTTGACCACGTCCAGCGCGTCGGCGCCGGGGTGCTGCGGGCCGTCCTGGGCCTTGGTGGAGACCGTGCGCAGACCCATGCCCTCGAGGAGGTTGTTGGTGGGGACGCCCGGCCCGTACACGCCGTAGAGGGTGCCGGAGGCACCGCCGTGGAACGTGCCGGTGTCCGAGCCGAGGTCGACGGTCAGGGCTCCCTCGCGGACCACGGTGACGGTCGCCTTCACCGCGCGTCCGGCGGCGGTTCCGGCCACCGTGAAGGTGCCCGGCTGCGCGTACTTGTCGCCCGGTACGGCGTCCCAGGCGACCGGCGTGTCGCGGTCGTAGCCGTCGGAGAAGGAGGAGCGGACGGCGGCGGGCAGCAAGGGGGCCGTCCCGGTCGTCGTGCGGACGTCGAAGGACGTCTGCGAGAGCTGATCGAGGGTGGGAAGCGTCCCGACCGTGTGGGCCACCTGCTCGGCGGTGAGCGCCGAGTGCCAGACCGTGAAGTCGTCGACCGCGCCCTTGAGCAGCGGGTCCGGGTAGAAGGACTTGCCGATGTAGCCGGACGCGGTGGCCGAACCGTCCAGCAGATCCTTGGCCCTGACGTTCGTCGCGGCGGAGGAGACCGCCACGCCGTCGAGGTAGGTGGTGACCCGGTGGGCGGCGGTGTCGAGGGTGACGGTGACGGTCCGCCAGCCGTCGGCGGGCAGCGGCGCGTACCCGGAGACCTGTGCCTCCGCGCCTCCTCCGCCGGTGGTCACGGCGGTGCGCAGCACACTGCCGTTGTACGGCGTCGTGAACAGGTACTTGGTGGTGTCGGTGCCCAGATCGAAGATCCGCTGCCAGGCCGACTTGTCGCCGCTCCACTTCACACGGGCCGAGACCGTCAAGTCGCTTGCGTCACCGAGCACTTCGCGGGGGAGGCGGACGTACGCGCCGTCCGAGGCGGGTGCCCCGCCGGGCAGGGACAGCGCCTTGCCGCCGTCCGAGCCCGGTACGGACTGCGCGGTGGAGCCGTTCACCAGGGTCGCGGTCAGCCCGTTGCCGGAGCTGTCGGTGATCCTGCCGGAGGCGAGGTCGTCCTGGTCGAAGGTGTAGTGGGCGGCGGGCTGGGGCGTATCGGCTGCCTGCGCGGGGACGGCCGGTGCGGCCAGCAGGCCCGCACCGAGAGCCACCACCATGGCGGCCGGGGCCCGGCGCCGGGCGGATCTGTCAGCGGATGGCATGGATTGCGTCCTCAATCCTCGGGGGATCTGCGTCGAACCGGTTCGATGCTGGCGAGATGCGACGTAGGGGCTCGGCTCGGCGGTAGGGGATGGGCCCGGTGCCTGTGGGGCGGCTCGGCACGGGCCCGGGGGTCGTCGGAAGGATCACTTCATCGAACCGGTTCGGGGAAGCTAGCACCGGGAGACCTGGCCATCAATCCCCTCGACCAGAAGAAATCCGGACCTTCTGTCGGATGCGAAAGTTTCGTCCGAGGTGTTGACAGCCGTTGTGTCCGTTCCTAACTTCACTTCACGTCACTTCATGCGAACCGGTTCGACGATCGGGTCCGCGTCGCAGTTCCCGCACCACCCTCATGAACCGGTGAGTACTCTCTCCAATCGAGTGGTCGAACCGGTTCGAGCAAGGTTCGAGCAGGATTTCGAGCAAGGAGGCGCCCGTGAACATCGGAGAGATCGCCCGCCGGGCCGGTGTCTCGCGGAGCACCGTCTCCTACGCACTGAGCGGCAAACGCCCGGTCTCGGACGACACCCGCCGGAAGATCCAGCAGGTCATCGACGAGCTCGGCTACCGCCCGAACGCCAGCGCCCGCGCTCTGGCCAACGGCCGCACCAGCACCATCGGCCTCGTCTTCCCGCCCGCCGGCAACCACTACACCGGCATGCAGCTCGACTTCATCGGCAGCGTGGTGGAGGCCGCCGCGGCCTACGACTACGACGTACTGCTCTCGCCCAGCGGCGTCGACAGCGACCGCTCGTTCCAGCGGCTGCTGGGAGAGCGGCGGGTCGACGGCGCGATCCTGATGGAGATCAGGCTCGAGGACGACCGGGTCGACCACCTGGCCGAGCTGGACTTCCCCTCCGTCGCGATCGGTCGTACCGCCCACCCGGAAAGCGGCTGGTGGGTCGGCCTGGACCACACCGCGCTGGCGGCCGCGTGCGTCCACCATCTGGCGGACCTCGGCCACCGCCGGGTCGCCTTCGTCAACCGTCCCGAACAGCTGCTGCGGGCCGGGTACGAGTCCGCGCACCGCGGTCTGGACGGCTTCACCAAGGCCGCGGCCGAACGAGGGCTGACCGTGCGGACGTACTGCTGCGGGGACGACGCGGCCTCCGGCGAGGCCTGCCTGGAGCAGATCCTGCACGACGACCCGGCCACCACCGGCCTGGTCACCCTGAACGAGGCTGCTCTCGGCGGCCTGTACCGGGGGCTCGCCCAGGCCGGCCGCCACGTGCCGCGCGACTTCTCCGTCACCGGGGTCGTCGCCGGCCGCTGGGCGGAGACGGTGACCCCGCAGCTCACCGCGGCCGACGTACCGGCGGAGGAGATGGGCCGGCGCGCCGTCGATCTGCTGGTCGAACGGCTCGACCATCCCGACGCCCCGCCCCGCCACCATCTCCTCGCCCCGCCGATCTCCCTGCGGGCCAGCACCGGGCCCGGCACCGCGCCCTGACCGCACCCGCGCAGCACTCCTCAACCCACTTCATTTCACCGGCCGTTCGCACCGCCCGACAGTGCGCCCTCCGTCGTGCCCGCTTGTCCTCGCCACACCAGGACAGGCCTGTGCCACCCATGCCGTCATCCACCCGTGCCCTCGGCACCCGCATGCCCAGAACAAAGGAACCCTCGCCATGAACAGCTCCTCCAGACAGCGCCGTCTGACCGCCGCGGCCGTGACCGCGCTCGCCGTGGCCGTCTCCGCCACCGCCTGCTCCTCCGGCTCGGGCAGCACCGACACCAAGGGTGCCGGGGGCGGCACGTACACGATCTGGGACCCGTATCCGCAGTTCGACAAGAGCTCGGACTGGGCGAAGCTGCTCGACCAGTGCGGCACCAAGGCCGGAGTGAAGGTCAAGCGGACCGCCTTCGACACCAGCGACCTGGGCAACAAGACGCTGCTGGCGGCGCAGCAGGGCAACTCCCCGGACGTCCTCATCGTCGACAACCCGGTGGTGTCCACCCTCGCGGAGGCGGGCGTGCTCACCACGACCGACGACAACAAACTGGACACCTCGAAGGTCGACCCCAACCTGCTCGCGGCCGGCCAGTCCGGCGGCAAGACCTACGGCACGCCCATCGGCGCCAACACCCTGGCCCTCTACTACAACAAGGCGGTGCTGAAGAAGGCAGGCGTGGACGTCGCCTCGATCAAGGACTGGAAGTCGCTGACGGCGGCCCTGGCCAAGGTCAAGCAGGCCGGCAAGAAGGGCATCACCTTCTCGGCGATCGGCACCGAGGAGGGCAGCTTCCAGTTCCTGCCCTGGTTCTGGGGTTCGGGTGCCAAGCTCACCGAACTCGACTCCTCCCAGGCCGTGTCCGCCCTTTCCCTCTGGAAGGACTGGCTGAAGCAGGGCTACGCCCCGAACTCGGCGCTCAACAACACCCAGACCACCAGCTGGCAGGAGTTCGCCAGCGGCGACTACGCGTTCAGCGAGAACGGCACCTGGCAGCTCGCCAACGCCAAGAAGGCCGGCTTCGACTACGGCGTTCTGCCCATCCCCGGTGCCACGGGCGGCAAGGCGGCAGCCCCGACCGGCGGCGAGTTCGTCACAGTCCCGGTCCAGAAGGAGACCGGCCGCTACGCCACCTCCCAGAAGCTGGTGACGTGCCTGACCAGCGGCGACAACCTCTACAACACCGACACCACGCTGTCCTACGTGGCCCCCACCAGCGAGGTCCAGGACAAGCAGGTGACCGCGAACGCCGGCCTGAAGCCGTGGGTCGACGCGGTCAAGGCCGCCAAGGGCCGTACCAGTGACGACCTGGGCACCAAGTACCCCAAGATCTCCGAGCAGATGTGGAAGGCCGTCCAGTCGGCCCTCAGCGGCTCCAAGTCGCCCAAGGACGCACTGAGTTCGGCGCAGGCCGCCGCCAAGTGACATGAGCCCGATGAAGCAGATGAAGCAGACGACGCATCCGCCGGACCAGCGGCCCTCGGACGTCCGGAACTGGGCGGCCACCGCCGCCCCGCCCCCGGCCCGCACCAGGAAGCGCCGCCGGCCCGCCTCCACCCTGGGGGTCCCCCCGGGCGGAGCCTGGGGGAGGGCCGCCTGGGGATTCCTCGCCCCGGTGACCCTCTACCTCGCCCTCTTCTACGCCTATCCGCTCTACCGCAACATCGACCTCAGCCTGCGCAACTACACCGTCCGCTCCTTCGTCCAGGGCGACGCGCCCTTCACCGGCCTCGCCAACTACCGCACCGTCTTCGACAACCCGACCTTCGCCCCGGCCCTGCTGCACACCGCGCTCTTCACCGCCGTCTGCCTGGTCTTCCAGTACGCCATCGGGCTCGTCCTCGCGGTCTTCTTCAACCAGCACTTCCGGCTCTCCGCGACCCTGCGCGCCCTGTTCCTCGTACCGTGGCTGCTGCCGCTGATCGTGTCGGCGTCCACCTGGTCGTGGATGCTCAACACCGACTCCGGCATCGTCAACGCCGCCCTGCACGCCGTCGGCATCGGGCCGGTCAACTGGCTGACCTCGCCGTCCTGGTCACTGACCTCGGTGATCATTGCGAACATCTGGATCGGCGTCCCGTTCAACCTGGTCGTGCTCCACAGCGGTCTGCAGTCCATCCCGGCCGGCCTGTACGAGGCCGCCGCGCTGGACGGGGCGGGCGCCTGGCGGCGGTTCTGGAGCATCACCTTCCCGCTGCTGCGCCCGGTGTCCGCGATCACCCTGCTGCTGGGGCTGGTCTACACGCTCAAGGTCTTCGACATCATCTGGATCATGACCAAGGGCGGCCCGGCCGACTCCTCCACCACCTTCGCCACCTGGTCGTACCAGCTCGGCTTCGGCAACCTCCTGCCGGCCTTCGGCCCGGGAGCGGCCGTCGGCAACCTGCTCGTGGTCGCCGCGCTCGTCTTCGGCCTGGTCTACGTCCGGGTGCAGAGAAAGCAGGCCCTGTCATGAGCCGCATCCGCAGGCGTACGTGGGTGAAGACCACGATCGGGGTCGTACTGACCGCGATCATGCTCTTCCCGGTCTACTGGATGCTCAACGTGTCCCTGACCCGCGACCAGGACATGCGCAAGAGCCCACCGGACCTGCTGCCGCTGCACGGCACCCTGGCCGGCTACCGCACCGTCCTCGACGAGCAGTTGCCCTACCTCGGCACCAGCCTCGTCATCGGCCTCGGCACCGTCCTGCTCACCGTGCTCCTGTCCGCCCCCGCCGGCTACGCCCTGGCCAAGCTGCGCCCGCGCGGCGGCGGCATCCTCAGTTTCGTGCTGCTGGCCGCGCAGATGATCCCCGGCATCATCATGGCGATGGGCTTCTACGCCATCTACCTCCAACTCGGGCTGCTGCAGTCCGTTCCCGGCCTGATCGTCGCCGACTCGACGCTGGCCGTCCCGTTCGCGGTGCTGATCTTCACGGCGTTCATGTCCGGCATCCCCGGCGAACTGCTCCAGGCCGCGCAGATGGACGGGGCGATGGCGCTGCGGACCTTCTGGTCCGTGGTGCTGCCGATGAGTCGCAACGCCGTCGTCACGGTGTCCCTGTTCGCGTTCCTGTGGTCCTGGTCCGACTTCGTCTTCGCCAGCACCCTGGTCAACGGTGGCGCCCACGAGCCGATCACCCTCGGCATCTACCACTACATCGGCAACAACAACCAGCAGTGGAACGCCATCATGGCCACCGCCGTCGTGGCCTCGCTGCCGGCCGCGGTGATCCTTATTCTTGCCCAGCGGTACGTTGCGGCCGGCGTCACCGCCGGTGCGGTGAAGGACTGAGCCGGCCTCTCAAGTGCCGCGGCGTGCCGTCTGCCGTCTGCGGCTGCGTCGTGGCTGGTCGCGCCCACGCGGCGGTAGTCGCACATCAGACACAGTCCCGCGCCCCTTTCGGGGCGTCCTCCCACCGGCCTGCATAGAGCCCCGTTGTTGCCCCCTGCTTCAGAAACGAGTCACGCCACATGACCGCCGCCCGATCCGGCCCGGCCTTTTCCGTTCACGACATTCCGTTCAGTACCTACGGATCCTGGTTCGACATCTCGCCCGTGATCGCGGAGAAGACGTACGCCGAGGACCTCCACCTCGTCTCGCATCAGAACGGTATGTACGGCGTCCTGCGCCTGGTCCCCCTGAACCCGGCGAAGGGCGATCGCGCCACGACCCGTGTCGAGGCGACTCCGGGCCTGCTCAGCTGGATCGGTGAGAGCGGCCGTGTCGACCTCGCCTACGAGTCGCCGGACACCGTACGTCTGAGGGGGAGCGGCCTGGGCATCGGCGTGTTCGCAGCCGCGCAGGCACTGACCCCGTTCAGCGGGACGTACTTCTTCCACGACCCGGCGGCGGGCGCGCACGTGTTCACGTCGTACGAGACCGGACGCCGCTACCGCGTCACCGTGCTGTCCGGCACCCTCGCGGAGTCGGCCGGAGCCCAGGCCCTGGGCAGGGCTGACCGCGGTGTCGCCGTCTTTGAGGGGGCGGGCGGCAGTTGGGAGATCGCGGTCGAGGAACTCGACACCGCCCGCCCGCCGTACGCCTCCTCGGCGACCTTCGACGAGATCGTGGAGAGCGCACAGGACGCGTTCGCGGACTTCGTCGAAGCGGTGGCCCCCTGGCGTTCGTCCGCCACACCCGCCGCCGAACTCGCGGCCTACGTGGTCTGGTCGGCGACCGTACGGCCCACGGGCCTGGTCACCCGGCCCGCCGTGCTGATGTCCAAGCACTGGATGGACAAGGTCTGGAGCTGGGACCACTGCTTCAACGCACTTGCCCTGGCACCGGGAGCGCCGGAGCTGGCGCTGGATCAGTTCCACCTGCCGTTCGATCACCAGGACGCCGCCGGCGCCCTGCCCGACTCGGTCACCCACTCCGAGGTCCTGTACAACTTCGTCAAGCCCCCCATCCACGGCTGGGCCTTCGGCCACCTGCGCCGTCGCCTGCCGACGCCTCCCGACCGGGCTCAACTGGCCCAGACCTACGGCCGGTTGGAGCGCTGGACGAACTTCTGGCTCACCGCACGTCGAGCCCCCGGCGCCGAACTGGCCTACTACCAACACGGCAACGACAGCGGCTGGGACAACGCCACCACCTTCGATCCGGAGCGGGTGGTCGTCACCGCGGACCTGGCCGCCTTCCTCGTCCTCCAGATGCGTGAACTCGCCGATATCGCAGAGGAGTTGGGTGAGTCGGACGCGGCGCTTCGATGGACGACCGCGGCCGAGGAGACCCAGACGGCGCTGCTCGACCAGCTCTGGACCGGCGAACGGTTCGTCGCCCGAGGAGCCGCCGGCGGCGACACCTGGAGCAGCGCCGGCCTCCTCGACCTGATGCCCATCGTGCTGGGCGAGCACCTGCCCGGTGAGATCAGCAGCGCGCTGGCCGACCACATCAAGGCCCACCTCACCCCGTACGGCCTGGCCACCGAACTGACCACCTCGCCGCACTACCTCGCCGACGGCTACTGGCGCGGCCCGATCTGGGCCCCCGCCACCGTCCTGGTCGAGGACGGCCTGCGCCGCGCCGGTCACCACCGGCTGGCCGACGACGTCAGTGCCCGCTTCCGCGCCCTGTGCGAGACCCACGGCTTCGCCGAGAACTTCGACGCCCTCACCGGAACAGGCCTGCGCGACCGCGCCTACACCTGGACCGCCAGCAGCTACCTCCTGCTGGTCGAAGCACATGCACACCGGGGCAGCCGCTGACCGGCCGCCTTACGCGAGCTCCGGGGCCGTTCAGTCCCCGGTCCGTCCCCCACCCTGTTAGGAGTCGCACGATGAAGTCGCTCTCCGCACCGCCCGGACGCACACCGCGCACCAGACGCCGAGCCATCTCGTCCGTGGCCGTCCTCCTGGCCACCCTGGCCGCGACCCTGGTGCCCGCCACCTCGTCACAGGCCGCCGACACCACCGTCGCCGTCGACTTCTCCGTCGCCGGGGGCGCCCCCACGTACCGCGCTTCGGGCATGATCTACGGGCTGACCCCCGACGGGTCGCTGCCGCCGGACCACTTCTTCAAGGACATCAAGTGGCACTTCGAGCGGGCCGGCGGCGCCCAGCTGAACGCCGGCGGCTACGCCACCAGCCTCGCTGACTACCAGACCCGCTGGAACGCCACCCTCGCCCAGTACAAGCGCACCAAGGCGCTCGGTGGCACGTTCGTCATCCTGCCGCACGACCTGTGGGGCGCCGACGGCACCACCAGCCAGGGCTTTCCCGGCGACAACGGCAACTGGACGCTGTTCGACAACTTCGTCAACCAGCTCATCTCCGACGTCAAGGCCAACAACATGACGGTGGAATGGGACCTCTGGAACGAGCCGGACCTCAGCGGCTTCTGGGGCCGGTCCCAGAGCCAGTATCTTCAGATGTGGTCGCGGTTCCACGCCGCCGTGCGGGCCAACCTCCCCGGTCAGCTCATCGTCGGCCCCAGCGTGGCCAACCCGCCCGACTCCTCCAACACCTGGTGGACCACCTACCTGAACTACGTCAAGGCCAACAACGTCGCCCCCGACATCTACAGCTGGCATGCCATTCCACACGACCCCGTCCCGGCCGTCAGCAACGCCAACTCGATCATCGCCGCCGCGGGCCTGACCAACACCCGCCCGTACCAGATCAACGAGTACGCCGGGCGCGAGCAGCAGAACCCCGGTGGCGGCGGCTGGTTCATCAGCCGTCTGGAGCGGGCGGGTGCCGACGGCCTGCGCTCCAACTGGGGAGGGGGCCCCAGCCTGCACGACTACGCGGCCGGCCTGCTCACCAAGAACAGCTCCGGCCAGTACCTGCCGCTCGGCGAGTGGTTCCTGTACCGGTACTACGGCTCCCAGACCGGAAACATCGTGAACCTCACGCCCGGTACGAACACCGACGGGCTGGCGACGAAGGACAACTCCGCGCGGAACGCGAAGATCCTGCTCGGGAGCAACGGCAACACGGGCAACGTCACCGTCGGCCTCAACCGGCTCGACACCACCTCGGTCGTGGAGAACGGCCAGGTCCGCGCGATAGTGCAGCGCATACCGAACAACAGCGGCGCCGCGGTGACGGGTCCGGTGACGGTCTTGGACCAGACCCTGACGGTGAGCAACAACTCGGCTTCGGTGAGCGTGCCGTGGACGGACGCCACGGACGGCTACACCGTCACGCTGCTGCCACCGTCCAACACGGCCGTCTCCACCGTCGCGGTGGCCCAGCACAGTGGTCAGTGCCTGGACGACACCAACCTCAGCACCGCCGACGGCACGCAGTACCAGCAGTACAACTGCGAGGGCGGCTTCCAGCAGATGCTGGACTTCAAGCCGGTCGCCGGACGGGCGAACACCTACACGATCGTGGATGAGTACAGCGGCAAGTGCCTGGACGTCTCGGGTGCCTCCACGGCCGACGGTGCCGCCGTCATCCAGTGGACCTGCAGCGGCACCACGAACCAGATGTTCACCCTGAACCCGGTGACCGCGCTGGGCAACAGCAAGGACTACCAGCTGGTCGCGGTGCACAGCGGCAAGTGCGTCGACGTCAGCGGGGTCTCGACCACGCCCGGCGCGGTGATCCACCAGTGGACCTGTGACCCGGCGAGCGCGCTGAACAACAAGAGGAACCAGATCTGGCGCCTCCAGGGCATGCGCTGACCTGTCCCCGGGCGGGGGCTCCCGACGCGAAAGGGAGACCCGCCCGGGCTGACCGATGAACCGTTCGCCGTGCCACAGCCCGTGACGGCTCGATCTCCAGGGCTTCGCCGAGAACTTCGACGCCCCCGGCCGGAACCGGCCGCCTGCGCGATCGCGCGTACACCTGGACCGCCGCCCACCTCCTCCTCACCGCCCCGGGACCGTTCGGCCCCGGAACCCCTCCCTTCCCGCTCACGCAGGAGCCGCACCATGAAATCGCCCTGGACACCTCCAAGGCCCGCCACCCGCACCGGACGCCGAGCCGCCTCGGCCGTAGCCGTCCTCCTGGCCGCGCTGGCCACGACCCTGGTGCCCGCCGGCCCGTCGCAGGCCGCGGACACCAGCGTCACCGTCGACTTCGCCACGGCCGGCGGCGCCCCGACCTACCGGGCCTCGGGCACCCTGTACGGGATGACCCCCGACGGCTCGCTGCCGCAGGACCACTTCTACAAGGACATCAAGTGGAAGTTCGAGCGGGCCGGCGGCGCCCAGCTCAACAGCGGCGGCTACGGCACCAGCCTCGCCGCCTACCAGACCCGCTGGAACGCCACGCTCGCCCAGTACAAGCGCACCAAGGCGCTCGGCGGCACCTTCGTCCTCCTCCCTCACGACCTGTGGGGCTCGGACAGCACCACGACCCAGCCCTTCCCCGGTGACAACGGCGACTGGACCCAGTTCGACAACTTCGTCAACCAGCTGTTCTCCGACGTCAAGGCCAACAACATGACGGTGGAGTGGGACCTGTGGAACGAGCCCAACGGCCAGGGATTCTGGCCCCGGCCCGAGAGCCAGTACCTCCAGATGTGGTCCCGCTTCTACGCCGACGTCCGCGCCAACTTCCCCGGCCAGCTCATCGTCGGCCCCAGCTACTCCCAGAACCCCGAGAACAACACGTGGTGGCAGGCGTTCATGCCTTACGTCAAGGCCAACAACGCCGTCCCCGACATCTGGAGCTGGCACGCCGAGGACGGTGATCCCGTCGCCGACGCCGGCGCCATGAACGGCCTGCTCTCCTCCTACGGCCTCACCAACCACCGGCCGTACCAGATCAACGAATATGCCAGGAAGGCCCTGCAGAGCCCCGGCGGCGGCGCCTGGTACATCAGCCGCCTGGAGCGCGCCGGCGCCGACGGCCTGCGCGGCAACTGGGGGTCGGGCACCGCACTGCACGACTATGAGGCCAACCTGCTCACCAAGAACAGCTCCGGCCAGTACCTGCCGCGCGGCGAGTGGTTCATGTACCGCTACTACGGCTCCCAGACGGGCAACATCGTCAACCTCGTGCCCGGCACCAACACCGACGGCTTCGCCACCAAGGACAACACCGCCAAGAACGCCAAGATCCTCATAGGCAGCAACGGCAACACCGGTAACGTCACGGTCAACCTCAACCGGCTCGACACCACCTCGGTAGTGGAGAACGGCCTGGTCCGAGCCGTCATCCAGCGCCTCCCCGACAGCAATGGCGTCGCCGGACCCACCACCGTCTCCGACACCGACCTGACCGTCAGCGACAACGCCGCCTCGGTGACCCTCCCTTACACCAACGCCACGGACGGCTACACCATCACCCTGCTCCCGCCGTCCAACACCACCGTCTCCACGGCCGCTGTCAGCGAGAACAGCGGCCAGTGCCTGGACGACACCAACCTCAGCACCGCCGACGGCACCCAGTACCAGCAGTACTACTGCGAGGGCGGCTACCAGCAGATGCTGGACTTCAAGCCGGTCGCCGGACGGGCGAACACCTACACGATCGTGGATGAGCACAGCGGCAAGTGCCTGGACGTCGCGGGCGCTTCCACCGCCGACGGCGCAGCCGTCATTCAGTGGACCTGCAACGGCGCCGCCAACCAGATGTTCACCCTCAGCCCGGTCACCGCGCTCGGCATCAGTCAGGACTATCAGCTGGTCGCCGTGCACAGCGGCAAATGTGTCGACGTCAGCAGTGTCTCGAAGACCGCAGGTGCGCTGATCCACCAGTGGCCCTGTGACCCGGCGAGCGCACTGAGCACCAAGAAGAACCAGATCTGGCGGCTCGTCGGCAAGAGCTGACGGCTCGTCTCAGCCGTGTGGCCGTCCGGTGTCGCTGCCGGACGGCCACATCTGCTGTGCGTTGCTGAGGGCTTCGAGGCCGGGTGCTGACCACCACCGTGGAGTTCCCCGATGCTCCGAATGCCTGGACTCTCCCGTCGCTCGCCGTGCCCCTTCCCACAAAGTGACCTCGCCCGGCACAGAGTGATCTCGCCACTTCTGTGCTCCCTCCCGACTCCTGAGGAAAAGGCGACGATGACCCGTTCGACCGTGGGCCTGCAGCCGGCTCGCCCCCGCCGTGTGCTGGCGCCAGTCGCCGTGGTCCTGTACATGGTCGCCGCACTCCTGGTCGGCGGAGCGACACCGGCCGCCGCACTGACCAAGCCGGTCATCAACGGCCCCGTGTTCAACGACCCGCTGGGCACGCCGGCACAGCAGAAGGCGATCTTCACCCAGCTCGTGCGGCTGATCGACGCGACGCCCGCCGGGGCGACGATCCGCGGCTCGATGTACGAGTTCCAGGACCAGGAGGTCGCCGACGCGCTGCTCGCCGCCGACCAGCGTGGCGTCAACGTCAAGCTCATCGTCGACGAGTCGACCTATGAGGGCGCCGCCGGCGTCGCGTACGACAACCCGGTGTACCGGGCCCTCAAGGCCGGCCTCGGAAACAATGACGCCGCGCGCTCCTGGATCGTCGTCTGTGACGACAAGTTCGAGGACGACGACGGCGTGGACGACGTCGTGCGCGGCTGCCTGAGCGTCGCCCCGCCCGCACCCGCGTACAACCACAACAAGTACTTCATCTTCTCGAGGATCGGGCCCTTCGACGACGGCACCAGCTACTCGAAGGTCGTCTTCCAGACCTCCTCGAACCTCTCCGACTGGTACAAGGTCGAGTCCTTCAACGACGCCGTGACCTTCGTGAACGCCACCGTCTACGACGGCTACGCGTCGTACCACGAGAAGCAGCGCGCCGGACGCTACCTCGCACGCGGCAACAACCACGTGTACTTCTCCACCCCGACCGGCTCGACCTACCGGGCCTTCTTCTTCCCTCGCGGCGACGCCTCCTACAACAACCCGGCCACCGACACCATCGTCAACGCCCTGAACGAGGTCAGCTGCGCCTACACCGGTACGGACGGGAAACGGCACCAGACCGACATCCGCATCGTGGTGCACGCCTTCTACGGTTCGCGCATCCAGGTGGCCGACAAGCTGGCCCAACTGCGCGGCAGGGGCTGCTGGATCGACATCATCTACGCCGAGAGCGACTCCAAGATCACCAACAGGCTGACCGCCGCCGGCATCCAGCACCGCAGGTGCCGCATCCCCAACGGCCCGGGAATCGACGTCCGTCCGCACAACAAGGAGATCCTGATCGACGGCGACTACGGCGGCAGCATCACACCGCGCGTCTACACGGGCAGTGCCAATCTGGCGGGGTCGTCACTGCGCTCGGCGGACGAGGCGATCGTACGGATCGTCAGCGCGTCGTACCACGCCAAGTACCTGAGCACCTTCTACAAGATCCGCTCCGCCTGCGGAGGTTGACGGGTCGTCACTGCGCACCTCTTATTCGGGCGCCGATTCACGGCCTGACCAGCAGCTGGAAGTCGAATGCATAGCGGGACGCGCGGTAGATGTGCGTCCCGTACTCCACCGGTCGCCCGGTGTCGTCATACGCCGTCCGCTGCATGGTCAGCAGGGCCGCACCCTCCTCCTCGTCGAGGCGGGCGGCCTCGTCGGCGGTGGCGGAGCGGGCGCCGATGGTCTGGTGGGCGCTGTGCAGGGTGATGCCGGCGGTGCGCATCATCCGGTACAGGCCGGTCGACTCCAGGCGGGCGGAGTCGAGTTCCAGCAGGGTCGCGGGGAGGTGGTTGCACAGCAGGGCGACCGGCTGGCCGTGGGTGAGGCGCAGCCGCTCCAGGACGATCACCTCGCTGCCCTCCGCGATGCCGAGCGCGGCCGCGACGTCAGGGGACGCCGGCTCGCGCTCGTTGCGCACCACCTGCGTGGTGGGGCCCTGTCCGGCCGACTCCAGGTCGTCGTAGAGGCTGCTGAGCTCCAGCGGGCGCTTGACCTGGCTGTGCACCACCTGCGTGCCGACCCCTCGGCGGCGCACCAGCAGCCCCTTGTCGACCAGGGACTGGATGGCCTGGCGGACGGTGGGTCTGGACAGGCCCAGGCGCGTCGAGAGGTCGATCTCGTTGCCCAGGAGGTTGCCCGGGGCGAGGGCTCCGTGCTCGATCGCCGCCTCCAGTTGCTGGGCCAGCTGGTAGTACAGCGGCACCGGACTGCCCCGGTCCAGGGCGAAGTCCAGCGAGTCGACAGCAGCCGTCGCGGCACGTGTGGTGCCGCCGGTCCTCGCCATGGGCGTACCTCCCTCTGAGCGCTGACGAAACGTCAGGAGTGGCTGGGGAAACCGAGGTTGATGCCCGCGTCGGCCGGGTCCGGCCAGCGGGTGGTGATCACCTTCCCCTGCGTGTAGAAGGCGATGCCGTCGTTGCCGTAGACGTGCAGATCGCCGAAGAGGGAGTCCTTCCAGCCGCCGAAGGAGTGGTAGCCGACGGGCACCGGGATCGGCACGTTCACGCCGACCATGCCCGCCTTGACCTCCAGCTGGAAGCGGCGGGCGGCGCCGCCGTCCCGGGTGAAGATCGCGGTGCCGTTGCCCCAGCGGGAGCCGTTGATCAGCTCGATGGCCTCGTCGTAGGACTCCGCACGGACCACGGCAAGGACCGGGCCGAAGATCTCGTCCCGGTACGCGTCCGCCGTCAGCGGCACCTTGTCGAGGAGTGTCACGCCGATGAAGAAGCCGTCCTCGTGGCCCTCGACCGCGTAGCCGCTGCCGTCGACGACGACCTCGGCGCCCTGCTCGGCGGCGCTCGTCACGTAGGAGGCCACCTTGTCGCGGTGCTCGCGGGTGATCAGCGGGCCCATCTCGGAGGACGGGTCGTTGCCGGGGCCGATCTTCAGGTTCTTCGCCCGCTCGGCGATCTTGGCGACCAACTCGTCGCCCGTGTCGCCGACCGCGACCACGACGGACACGGCCATGCAGCGCTCACCCGCCGAGCCGTACGCCGCGTTGATCGCCTGGTCGGCCGCGAAGTCCAGGTCGGCGTCCGGCAGGACCAGCATGTGGTTCTTCGCGCCGCCGAGGGCCTGGACGCGCTTGCCGTGCTCGACCGCCTTGAGCTGGATGTACTTGGCGATCGGCGTCGAGCCGACGAAGGAGACAGCCTCGACGTCCGGGTGCTCCAGCAGGCGGTCCACGGCCACCTTGTCGCCCTGCACGACGTTCAGGACGCCGTCCGGCAGGCCCGCCTCGGCGGCCAGTTCGGCCAGGCGGAAGGAGGCCGACGGGTCCTTCTCGCTCGGCTTGAGCACGAAGGTGTTGCCGCACGCGATGGCCAGCGGGAACATCCACATCGGCACCATGGCCGGGAAGTTGAACGGCGTGATGCCCGCGACCACGCCCAGCGGCTGCCGGATCGAGGCGACGTCCACACGGGTGGCGACCTGCGTCGACAGCTCGCCCTTCAGCTGCACGCTGATCCCGCAGGCCAGCTCCACGATCTCCATGCCGCGCGAGACCTCGCCGAGCGCGTCGGAGTGGACCTTGCCGTGCTCGGCGGTGATCAGCTCGGCGATCTCGTCGCGGTGGGCGTCCAGGAGTTCGCGGTACTTGAACAGGATCGCGGTGCGCTTGGCGAGCGAGGAGACGCCCCAGGTCTCGAAGGCGGCCTTCGCGGAGGCGACGGCGGCGTCCACCTCGTCGACGGTCGCGAATCCGACCTGCTTCTCCTGTACGCCGGTCGCCGGGTCGTACACGGCGCCGTGGCGGCCGGAGGTGGACTCGACGGGCTTGCCGTCGATCCAGTGGGTGATGGTCTTCATGGTGCGGGGGCCTTTCACAAAGGGGTCGTGCGGGGGAGGTCAGAGGTGGCGGCGCTGCCCGGCGACCTGCCGGTCG
Organism: Streptomyces sp. NPDC051172; assembly: GCF_040682555.1. Classification (NCBI taxonomy): domain Bacteria; kingdom Bacillati; phylum Actinomycetota; class Actinomycetes; order Kitasatosporales; family Streptomycetaceae; genus Streptomyces; species Streptomyces sp. NPDC051172. The sequence goes on along the minus strand of NZ_JBFBBE010000033.1, from coordinate 41,476 downwards.
TACTCCTGGCGGGCATTCACGGCGGCCTCGCGTGAGGCGGTCTCGGCGACCGGCACGTCCCACCAGGCCTCGGCCGGGGGAGCGGTCGGGGTGGCGGTGTCGGTCTCGACGTAGACGCAGGTCGGGCGGTCGCAGGCGCGGGCCGCGGCGAGCGCCTCCCGCAGTTCGCGGACCGTCTTGGCGCGCAGCACGTCCATGCCGAGGCTGCCGGCGTTGGCGGCGAGGTCGACGGGGAGGGGGGCGCCGGAGAAGGTGCCGTCGGCGGCCCGGTAGCGGTAGGCGGTGCCGAAGCGCTCGCCGCCGACCGACTCGGAGAGGCCGCCGATGGAGGCGTAGCCGTGGTTCTGGATGAGGACGAGGTTGACGGGCAGGCCCTCCTGGACGGCGGTGACGATCTCGGTCGGCATCATGAGGTACGTGCCGTCGCCGACCAGGGACCAGACAGGGGTGTCGGGGGCGGCCTGCTGGACGCCGATGCCGGCCGGGATCTCGTAGCCCATGCAGGAGTAGCCGTACTCCAGGTGGTACTGGCGACGGCTCCGGGCCCGCCAGAGCTTGTGCAGGTCGCCGGGGAGCGAACCGGCCGCGTTGATCACCACGTCCTCGTCGCCGACCACCGCATCCAGGGCGCCGAGCACCTGGGTCTGGGTGGGTACGGCGTTCTCGTCGGCGGCGGTGAAAGCCGCGTCGACGACCTGCTCCCAGCGTTCCTTGCCGACGCGGTACTCGGCCTCGTAAACCGAGTTCACACGGTGGCCGGCCAACGCCTCCGTCAACGCTGTGAGCCCCGCGCGCGCGTCGCAGACCACCGTCCGCGCCGCCAGCTTGTGAGCGTCGAACGCGGCGATGTTGAGGTTGACGAACCGGATCTCCGGCCGCTGGAAGAGCGTGTTGGAGGCGGTGGTGAAGTCGGTGTAGCGCGTTCCGACACCGATGACCAGGTCTGCCGTGCGCGCGATCTCGTCGCAGACCGCCGTGCCGGTGTGCCCGATGCCGCCGAGGTCGGCGGGGTGGTCGTACCGCAGAGAGCCCTTGCCGGCCTGGGTCGAGGCGACCGGGATACCGGTGGCGTCCACCAGCGCCTTGAGCGCCTCCTCGGCCTGGCTGTGATGGATGCCGCCGCCCGCGACGATCAGCGGCCGCTCGGCCGCGCGGATCGCCGCCACCGCCTCCGCGAGCTCGTACGGGTCGGGAGCGGGCCGTCGTACATGCCACACGCGCTCGGCGAAGAACTCCTCCGGCCAGTCGTACGCCTCCGCCTGGACGTCCTGGGGAAGAGCCAGGGTTACGGCACCGGTCTCGGCCGGGTCGGCGAGGACCCGCATGGCGTTGAGGGCGGAAGGGATCAGGGCCTCGGGGCGGGCGATGCGGTCGAAGTAGCGGGAGACCGGGCGCAGGGTGTCGTTGACCGACACGTCCGCCTCCGTCGGGTGCTCCAGCTGCTGCAGGAGCGGGTCGGCGACCCGGGTGGCGAAGTAGTCGCCGGGCAGCAGCAGGACCGGCAGGCGGTTGATCGTGGCGAGCGCGGCGCCGGTGACCAGGTTGGTGGCGCCCGGGCCGATGGACGTCGTCACCGCCTGTGCGGAGAGGCGGTCGAGCTGGCGGGCGTAGCCCACGGCCGCATGCACCATGGCCTGCTCGTTGCGGCCCTGGTGGTACGGCATCGTGTCCTCGCCCGCCTCCAGGAGGGCCTGGCCGATCCCGGCAACGTTGCCATGGCCGAAGATGCCCCAGGTGCCCGAGATCAGCCGCCGGCGCACGCCGTCGCGCTCGGTGTACTGGACGGACAGGAACTGCACCAGGGCCTGGGCGACGGTCAGGCGGCGCGTGGTGGTGCTCATCAGGACTTCTCCGGTGCCGTGTAGAGGGGGAGGCGGGGGTCGACGGGCTGCTCGGGCCAGGTGGAGCGGACCCAGGCGTGATCGGGGTGGTCGCAGATCAGCCAGGCACGCTCGGGCTCCGGGCCCGCCATGACGTTGAGGTAGTACATGTGGTGGCCGGGCACGGCCATGGAGGGCCCGTGCCAGCCGTCGGGGATCAGTACGACGTCACCGCCGCGCACCTCGGCCAGCACATCCGTGTTGCGGCCCCGCCCGGAGGGGGAGACCCGCTGGTAGCCGAGGCCGGGGATGCCCTCGTGGTCGGCGAACTCGAAGTAGTAGATCTCTTCGAGGACCGATTCTTCGCCGGGCCGGTGCTCGTCGTGCTTGTGCGGCGGGAACGACGACCAGTTGCCGCCCGGCGTGATCACCTCGACCGCGATCAGCTTGTCGCATTCAAAGCCCTGTCCATCAGCGCCTCCGGCGCGGGCGGCGGCTCCGAAGTTGTTGACCTGGCGGGAGGAGTTCCCGGTGCCGCGCAGCTCCACCGGTACCGAGGAGGCCGGTCCGTAGCGGGCGGGCAGCCGCCGGGTGCAGCGGGCGCCGGTGAGCGCGAACCGTCCGCCACCGGCCGACGTGACCGTCGTACGGGCGTCCCTGGGTACGTACGCGAAGTCGCTGACGGCACTGAACACGCTGTCGCGGCCGGTGAGTTCGAAGGTGTCGTGGCCGAAGTCGTCGGCGGCCGCGACCGTGCAGCCGCCGCTGAGCGGCAGCACGATCCACTCGCTGTCGCCGGTGTCGAAGGTGTGCGTGCCGCCCGGCGGGAGCTCCAGCACACGCAGGCTGGAGTAGCCCCAGCCGGCCTTCTCCGGGGTGACGTCCACGATGTAGGGGCCGCCGAGGGCCTTGCCGACGGGCAGGTGGTATGTCATACAGCACTCCTCCGACTCACAGCAGTCCTACGGCCGTGTCGACCGCCGTCTCCACACTGCCCTCCGCCGGGTAGAGCAGCGACCGCCCGACGACCATGCCCTGCACGGTGGGCAGCCTCAGGGCCTTGCGCCAGCGTTCGTACGCCCCCGCTTGTGCCTCTGCGGACTCACCCACCTCGCCGCCGAGCAGCACGGTCGGCAGGGTGGAGGTCTCCAGGACCTCGCCCATGTCGTCCGGGTCGTCGGTGACGGGCAGCTTCAGCCAGGTGTAGGCGGAGGTGCCGCCCAGGCCCGCGGCGATCGCGATGGACTTCGTGACGGCCTCGGCGGACAGGTCGTTGCTGACCCGGCCGTCCGTCCGGCGTGAGATGAACGGCTCGACGAACAGCGGCAGCCGGTGTGCCGCCATGTCGTCGATCGCGCGGGCCGTGGACTCCAGCGTGGTCAGCGAGCCCGGATCGTCGTAGTCGATACGCAGGAGCAGCTTGCCCGCGTCGAAGCGGAGCCGGGCGATGTCCTCGGCGCGGTGGCCGGTGAAGCGGTCGTCCATCTCGAAGACGGCGCCCGCCAGGCCCCCGCGGTTCATCGACCCCATGACGACCTTGTTCTCCAGCACCCCGAGCAGGAGGAGGTCCTCCAGGATGTCGGCGGTGGCCAGCACCCCGTCCACGCCCGGCCGCGACAGCGCGATGCACAGGCGCTCCAGCAGCTCGGCGCGGCCGGCCATGGCGAGCCGCCGGTCACCGACACCGAGGGCGCCGCGGGCCGGGTGGTCGGCGGCCACGATCATCAGGCGGCCGCTGTCGCCGATGAGCGGGCGGCGCGTGCGCCGGGCGGCCGCCTCGGCGACGGCCTCGGGACGGCGGGCCCTGACCGAGACGAGGTCGGGGATGCTGAGGGACAAGGGGAAGCTCCGTTTCAGAGGGTGGCTCGCGCGAGGAGATCCTCGACCTCGGTCTCGGTGGGCATCGCGGAGGAACAGGCGAGACGAGAGGCGACTAGGGCGCCGGCCGCGTTGGCGTACCGCATGATTTCGGCCAACTCCCATCCGGCCAGCAGGCCGTGCACGAGGGAGCCGCCGAAGGCGTCGCCCGCGCCGAGCCCGTTGGCCACCTCGACCGGCACCGGCGGTACCTCGGCGCTGGTGCCGTCTCGGTGCACGGCGAGGACTCCCTTGGGGCCCTGCTTGACGACCGCCAGTTCCACGCCCGCCTCCAGCAGCGCCTCCGCGCAGGCCCGCGGCTCGCGTACGCCGGTGGCCACCTCGCACTCGTCGAGGTTGCCGACCGCGACCGTGACGTGCCGCAGCGCCTCCGCGTAGTACGGACGGGCCTCGTCCAGGTCGCGCCAGGCCGAGTCGTTCAAAAGCGTGGGCCGCCAGTCGAGGTCGAAGACCGTCGTGCCGGCCTTGTCGCGCGCCTTGAGGGCGGCGAGCGTGGCGGAGCGGCTGGGCTCCTCGCTCAGACCGGTGCCGGTGATCCAGAAGACCCGGCTCGCCCGGATGGCGAAGTAGTCCAGCTCCTCGGAATGTATCTCCAGGTCAGGAGCCTTGGGCCGGCGGTAGAAGTACAGGGGGAAGTCATCCGGAGGGAAGATCTCGCAGAAGGCCACCGGTGTCGGGTACGCGGCGACGGGCGCGACCCAGCGGTCGTCGACGCCGAACTCCTTCAGCGCCTCGTGCAGATAGGCGCCGAAGGGGTCGTCCCCGGTGCGGGTGATCACCGCGGTGTTCCGGCCGAGCCGGGCGGCGGCGACCGCCACGTTGGCAGCCGAACCGCCGAGGAACTTGCCGAAGGTCTCGACCTGGGCCAGGGGTACCCCCGACTGCAAAGGGTAGAGATCGACTCCGATACGGCCCATAGTGATCAAATCGAAGGACTGGTCTGACTCGGCCATGCGCGACGCTCCTCGAGCTGGGCTGGGATGCGGGTCCCAGAGGGCCTGCCGCCTCCCAGGTTTAGGCCGCGAAGGGCGACACTGTCAATAGTTTGTACTTACATTCGGACTAGCTCGTGAAATGATGTCTTAACAAAGTATTGACAGCGGGCGCGGCCGGGGGTTTGATCCCGTCCCAGGCAGGCCGCCGCGTTTGCGGCAGACGACCCGAGCATGCCAAGATCCCGGGCCGCTGGATCATCGTGATCCCCCTCTCCCTTTCCCCCGCAACGCACAGTGAGGTGCCAGGAAAGATGGACCGCTCTTCTCACCCCCGCTCCCGCAGAATCGCCCCCGTTGTCGCGGTGGCCGCGGCGGCTGCCCTGACCCTCGCCGGCTGCTCCAGCAGCTCCGGGGGCAAGAAGTCCGAGGAGGGTGGCGCCAACGCATCGGCCGGCAAGGCCACCACGCCTCGGATGACGGTCGCTCTGGTCACGCACCAGTCGCCCGGCGACACCTTCTGGGACATCGTCCGCAAGGGCGCCGAGGCCGCCGCGGCCAAGGACAACATCAAGCTGATCTATTCGTCCGACCCGAACGCGGGCAACCAGTCCAACCTGGTGCAGAACGCGATCGACCAGAAGGTCGACGGCATCGCCGTCACCCTCGCCAAGCCGGACGCCCTCAAGGCCGTCGTCGGCAAGGCGAAGTCGGCCAACATACCGGTCGTGGGCCTCAACTCCGGTGTCAGCGACTGGAAGAAGCTCGGCCTGATGGAGTTCTTCGGCCAGGACGAGTCCGTGGCCGGCGAGGCGTTCGGCAAGAAGCTCAACGACCTCGGCGCCAAGCACACCGTCTGTGTCATCCAGGAGCAGGGCAACGTCGGCCTGACCCAGCGCTGCGACGGCGTGAAGAAGACCTTCTCCGGCAAGACGGACGTCCTCTACGTCAACGGCACGGACATGCCGTCGGTGAAGTCGACGATCACCGCGAAGCTGAAGCAGGACTCCTCCATCGACTACGTCACCGCCCTCGGCGCCCCGTACGCGCTGACCGCGGTGCAGTCGGTCTCCGACGCCGGCAGCAAGGCGAAGGTCGCCACCTTCGACCTCAACAAGGACCTGACAACCGCGATCAGCAAGGGCACGATCCAGTTCGCGGTGGACCAGCAGCCCTACCTCCAGGGCTACCTGGCGATCGACTCGCTGTGGCTGTACAAGAACAACGGCAACTACATGGGCGGCGGTGAGCAGCCGGTGCTGACCGGTCCTGCGTTCGTCGACAAGTCCAATGTCGAGGCGGTCTCGAAGTTTGCCGCCAACGGAACCCGGTGATGAGTATGACCCAGCACGCCGAGCCGGCGGTGACCTCACCGCCGGCCCCCGGCCCCAAGGAGACGGACGGGCGGACCGCTGAACGGCCGCTGGTCGTGCGGCTGTTGGCCCGGCCCGAGGTGGGTGTCTTCCTCGGTGCCGTCGCGGTGTACGTGTTCTTCCTGATCTCGGCGCCGCCGGTGCGTGACGCCAGCTCGATGGCGAACATCCTCTACCAGTCCTCCACCCTGGGCATCGTGACCATCCCGGTCGCTCTGCTGATGATCGGCGGGGAGTTCGACCTGTCGGCGGGTGTCGGGGTGATCACCTCGGCGCTGACCGCGGCGATGATCAGCTACCAGCTGACCATGAACGTGTGGGTGGGTGTGATCGCCGCGCTGGTCGTGTCGCTGGCGATCGGCTTCTTCAACGGCTGGATGGTCGTCAAGACCGGTCTGCCCAGCTTCCTGGTCACGCTCGGCACCTTCCTGATCCTGCAGGGTGTGAACCTGGCGGTGACCAAGCTGGTCACAGGGAACGTCGCCACCGACGACATCAGCAACATGGACGGCTTCGACCAGGCCAGGAAGGTCTTCGCCTCCAGCTTCGACATCGGCGGCGTGCAGGTGAAGATCACCGTGTTCTGGTGGCTGCTGTTCGCGGCGCTGGCGACCTGGGTGCTGCTGCGCACCAAGTACGGCAACTGGACCTTCGCAGTGGGCGGCAACAAGGAGAGCGCGCGGGCCGTCGGTGTGCCCGTGGCGTTCACCAAGATCAGTCTGTTCATGCTGGTGGGCTTCGGTGCCTGGTTCGTGGGCATGCACCAGCTGTTCACCTTCAACACCGTGCAGTCCGGCGAGGGCGTCGGTATCGAGCTGATCTACATCTCCGGCGCGGTGATCGGCGGCTGCCTCTTGACCGGCGGCTACGGCTCGGCGATCGGCCCGGTCTTCGGCGCATTCATGTTCGGCATGGTGCAGCAGGGCATCGTCTACGCCGGCTGGAACCCCGACTGGTTCAAGGCCTTCCTCGGCGTCATGCTGCTGGGCGCCGTCCTGATCAATCTGTGGGTCCAGCGCACCATGACCCGAAGGTGACATTGCGATGACAGACAAGACCAGCAACACTCACGGAGCGATCCTCCCCGACAGCGTCCCGGCGGCAGAGGACGGGGCGATCGTCGAACTGCGCAATGCGGGCAAGGCCTACGGCAACATCCGCGCCCTGCACGGGGTGAGCCTCAAGGTGCACCCCGGCCAGGTCACCTGCGTGCTGGGGGACAACGGCGCCGGCAAGTCCACTTTGATCAAAATCATCTCCGGGCTGCACCAGCACACCGAGGGCGAGTTCCTCGTCGACGGCGCCCCGGTGCGCTTCACCACTCCCCGTGACGCCCTCGACCGCGGTATCGCCACCGTCTACCAGGACCTGGCGACCGTCCCGCTGATGCCGGTGTGGCGCAACTTCTTCCTCGGCTCCGAGATGACCAAGGGCCCCTGGCCCGTGCGGCGTCTGGACATCGAGAAGATGAAGCAGACCGCGGACCATGAGCTGCGGGAGATGGGCATCGTCCTGGACAACCTGGAACAGCCCATCGGCACCCTGTCGGGCGGCCAGCGCCAGTGCGTGGCGATCGCCCGCGCCGTCTACTTCGGCGCCCGCGTCCTCATCCTCGACGAGCCCACCGCGGCGCTGGGGGTGAAGCAGTCGGGGGTGGTGCTCAAGTACATCGCCGCGGCCCGCGAGCGCGGCCTGGGGGTCATCTTCATCACCCACAACCCGCACCACGCCTACATGGTCGGCGACCACTTCAGCGTGCTGCGCCTGGGCACCATGGAACTGTCCGCCGAACGCGCCCGGATCACCCTGGAAGAGCTGACCAACCACATGGCCGGCGGTGCCGAACTGGCCGCGCTCAAGCACGAGCTGGCCCAGGTCAGCGGCGTCGACGTCGAGGAACTCCCGGAGAAGGAAGACCTCACCGCACCCGTGGCGGCAAGCCCGGAAGGAACCTCCTGACATGGCAGGCTCTCTGGACCGCATCCGGGTCGGATCGGCCCCCGATTCCTGGGGCGTCTGGTTCCCGGACGACCCTCAGCAGGTGCCCTGGGAACGCTTCCTCGACGAGGTCGCCGAGGCCGGCTACTCGTGGATCGAGCTGGGCCCGTACGGCTACCTGCCGACCGACCCGGCCCGCCTCACCGACGAGATCGCCCAGCGGGACCTGAAGGTCTCGGCGGGCACGGTCTTCACCGGCCTGCATCGCGGCCCCTCCGTCTGGGAGTCCACCTGGGAGCACGTCAGCCAGGTCGCGGCGCTCACCCAGGCGATGGGCGCGAAGCATCTCGTCGTCATCCCGTCCTTCTGGCGGGACGACAAGACGGCCGAGATCCTGGAGCCGCCGGAGCTGACCGGTGAGCAGTGGGCGTACCTCACCAAGGGCATGGAGCGGCTCGGGCACGAGGTGCAGGAGGTGTACGGCCTGGACATCGTCGTGCACCCGCACGCCGACACCCACATCGACACCGAGGACCACGTCGAGCGCTTCCTCGACTCGACCGACTCCGAACTGGTCAACCTGTGCCTGGACACCGGGCACTACGCCTACTGCGGCGGCGACAGCGTCAAGCTGATCGAGACCTACGGCGAACGCATCGGCTATCTGCACCTCAAGCAGGTCGACCCGCAGATCCTCGCCGACGTGCAGGCCAAGGGCACACCCTTCGGGCCTGCCGTGGCGCAGGGCGTGATGTGCGAACCGCCCGCCGGCGTCCCGGAGCTGGGGCCGGTGATGGAGGCCGCGCAGAAGCTCGGCGTGGAGCTGTTCGCCATCGTCGAGCAGGACATGTACCCGTGCGAGGCGGACAAGCCGCTGCCGATCGCGGTGCGCACCCGTAAGTTCCTGAGGTCCTGCGGCGCCTGACCCTTCGAAGGGGGACGAACGACCATGGCTCGGCAAGGAACACTGCAGGTCGCGGTCGTCGGCACCGGCAAGATGGGTGCCGACCACGTCCGCCGTGTCCAGGAGGTCGTCAGCGGGGCCCGGGTGACCGCAGTCGTGGACGTCGATGCGGAACGCGCCAAGGACGTCGCCGCCCGCATCGACGGCTGCACCGCCTACTCCGACCCGGCCGCCGCCATGTCGGCAGCCGATGTCGACGCGGTGCTGATCGCCTCCCCGGGGCCCGCCCACGAGGCGGCCCTGCTGACGGCGTTCGAGCACGATCTGCCCGTACTGTGCGAGAAGCCGCTCACCCCGGACTCGGCCTCCGCGCTACGGGTGCTGGAAGCGGAACAGAAGCTGGGCCGCCGCCGGGTCCAGGTCGGCTTCATGCGGCGCTACGACGCCGAGTACATGAAGCTCAAGTCCCTCCTGAACACAGGCCAGTTGGGGCGCCCGTTGATGCTGCACAACCGGCACCGCAATCTCGCCTCACCGCCCGGCTGGCGCAGCGAGATGCTCATCAACGACTCCGTCGTGCACGAGATGGACGTGACACGCTGGCTGCTCGGCCAGGAGATCACCGCCGTCACCGTCCTGCGCCCGACGCCGTCCGCGAACGCACCGGACGGGATACAGGACCCGCAGTTCGTCGTCTTCGAGACCGACGGCGGCGCGATCGTCGACGTCGAGATCTTCGTCAACTGCGGCTTCGGCTACCAGGTCCAGGCCGAGGTGGTCTGCGAACGCGGCACCGCCCGCATCGGCGACGGCCACGCCATGGTCACCAACATGGCGGGCCGCTGGGGCGGCACCATCATCCAGGACTACCTCGAACGCTTCGCCGACGCCTACGACCGCGAGGTCCAGGCCTGGGTCGACGCCACCCGCCGTGGCGAGGTCATCGGCCCGAGCGTGTGGGACGGCTACGCCGTCGCGGCGGTGTGCGAGGCGGGCGTACGGGCGCTGGCGGAAGGCGGCAGGGTGCCGGTGGACATGGTGGAGCGGCCGGCGCTGTACGACGTCAGCCGACAGCCCGGCTGAACACCACCCGATCCTCACCCGGGCCGTTGTAGTCCTCCTCCACCCGCACCTCGAAGCCAAGACTGCGGTGGAAGGCCACCGACCCCTTGTTGCCGAGGCTCGTGATGGCCTTCAGCCGGACCGCCCCCTGCCGCCGCGCAGCCTCGATGAAGGCGCCCCACAGCTTCCGCCCCAGACCACTGCCCCGGACGTCGTCCCGCGTCGCGATCAGATGCACATACCCGGTGCCGCCGGGCGTGACGAAGCCGATCAGATACCCGAGAATGCCGTCGTCGGACCTGGCGACCAGACAGGTCTCGCCGAACTCCTGCACCAGGGCCAGGAGATGCAGGTGGCGCAGGTCGCGTTCGCCCCAGTAGCGGGGGTGGTCGGCGAGGACCTGCTGGATGTCGGTGACTTGGGCGGGTGCGACACGTACGGCCATGGCGCCGATCATCTCAAAGCCATGGCCGTGCCATGAGTTCGCTCTACACCCGGCTCCGCGGCCGCGGTTCGAACCCGGCCGCCCGGTAGCTCTCGTCGATCAGGGTCATCGTCGCCAGCGCGTCGTCCGCGTCCAGGGGCAGCGGAGTGCCCTCCCGTACCCGCGCTGCGAACGCCTCCAGCTGGTACGTGTACGAGGACCGGGTGCCGAGTCGCTCGGTCCGCTCGCCGTCCGCGGTGCGGATCACGATCCGGTCGTCCATCTGGGGCAGGACGAAGTTCGGGGCCAGTGCCTCGCCGCGGCTTCCGATGATCCGGCAGCTCATCTCGAGCTTGTCGTACGCCATGTGGCAGCGGGCGGAGGCGGTGGCGCCGTTCGGGAAGGCCAGGTCGGCGTCCAGCCATTCGTCGACGCCGGGGGCGCCCGCGCGCTCCCCGCCGCGTGCGGAGACCAGCCTCGGTGCGCCGCCTGCCCAGGGGGCCGGCATCCGTACGGCGTGCAGGCTGTAGCAGCCCAGGTCCATCACGGCGCCGCCGGCCAGCGGCAGGGACCAGCGCGGGTCGCCGTCCTCCGGGGCCGGGATGGCGACCATGGTCTCCACTCGCTGCAGCTCGCCCAGTTCACCACCGGCCAGCAGCTCGTGCAGGCGGCGGGTGACCGGGTGGAAGAGGTAGTGGAAGGCCTCCATGAAGACCGTGCCGGCCTTGGCCGCCGCCTCCCGTACCTCGGCGGCCTCCTCGGCGTTGCTGGCCGACGGCTTCTCCGACAGGACGTGCTTTCCGGCCGCGAGGGCGGCCAGGTTCCACGGGCCGTGCAGGCCGTTGGCGAGCGGGTTGTAGACGATCTCGACCTCGGGGTCTGCGAGCAGGGCGGCGTAGGAGTCCGCCACCCGCTCCACGCCGTGCTCGGCGGCGAAGGCCTCGGCGCGGGAGCGGTCGCGGGCGGCGACCGCGACCAGGCGGTGCCCGGTGGTGCGGGCCGGGTCGATCAGGGCGCGTTCGGTGATCCGGGCGGCGCCCAGGACGCCGATGCGCAGGGGTTCGCGGACCGGTTCGGTCATGAGGTCGTTTCCTTCTCTGTCCGTTCGTGCAGGGCCAGTGTGCCGCCGACAAGCGGGAAATGGCGGCGGGCCAGGTCCTGGGCGTGGGCGATGGTGCATTCGATGAGTTCGAAGGCGGGCAGTCCGCCGACGTAGTACGTGTGGTCGCGGCCCTGCAGGGCGTCCAGCCGGTCCAGCGCGCCGTCTGCGAGGTCTTCGCTGCCGAAGTGCGGCATGAACGCCCACTGGCGGTGCAGATGCACCTTCTCCAGCCGTCCGCCGAGTTCCGCCACGTCGGCCCCCAGCAGCGCGCTCACGTCCTCGGGGCGGCCGTAGGAGTAGAAGGTCCGTACGTCGCTGCCCGGGTAGCGGTGGTGGTACGAGACGCAGTGGCCGGTCGCCGCGCGGGTCGCGGTGTGGCGGTCGAGGAAGTAGAAGGCGTTCTCGGGCAGGCCGGACGCGGTGGCGAGGGTGGTGTGATACGCGTTGCTTCGGATCCGCCCGGCGAGGTCGCGCTCCTCGGCGGTGGCGTCCAGGAACGGCAGGATGCGGTCCAGAGGAACGGCGAGGACCAGGTGGTCGGCTTCCACCGGGCCGGAGTCCGTGTGCACCCGCACCCCGCCCTCGTGCCGCTCGACCGAGACCACGCGCACCGCGCACCGCACGTCCTTCAGCTCCTCGGCGACCCGCTGCCACAGGGTGGCGAACCCGCCCGTGACGGTGAACGCGCCCCCGTGGCCCAGCAGTTCGGGCCTTTGGGACAGCAGGCCGGTCATCTCGGCGTACTTGACGAAGTAGAGCGCGGGCACCTGGTCGTCGAGACAGCCGTATCCGGCCGCGGTGTAGCCGGTGCCGAACGACTCGGCCATGGACTCGAGGCCGTGCTCGGCGAGCCAGTGGGTGACCGGTGCGGCCAGGGCCCGCGCCGAGTGGGCGAGCCCGGGTTCGGCGATGCGCGGGAACTCCCGCTCGCGCAGCGCCCGGTAGCGCCGGAAGGCGCCGTCGCGCAGGAACGACATGGTCTGGCGGGCCGCGGTGCGCCGCTCGACGTCGAGGACGCGGTAGCGGGTGGTGCGCTCCGTCTCCATGTCCAGTTCCGTCAGCAACTGTGCCGTCCGCTCGTACTGGGTGGTGCAGATGTGGCCGCCCAGGTCGTGGGCCCGGCCGTCGACGTGCACGCTCTGGCACTTCCCGGCCACCGTCTCCTGTTCCTCCAGGACGGTCACCCGGTGTCCTGCGCGTTCCAGTTCACGGGCGGCCGTCAGGCCGCCGGGTCCGGCGCCGATGACCACCACACGCCGTACGCTGCCTAACTGCCCGACGAACGGGGCGGGTTGACGGGTGTAGGCGTGGGGCCGGGATATCTCGCCGGTGCTCATGGTCGTTGCTCCTCGTCGGTCCGACGTGCGTGGATCTCATGGTGGTACGGGGAGATCCCGCGGTCGTGACCGACAAGGGCAACGTGGCGATTCGCACACTCGTGCTCCGGGCGCCGGAGGCCGGGCCGGCGCCCGGAGCACGAGGGACTCGGCGGCCGCTCAGGCGGTGCGGACCTCGGCGATGGTCACCGGGCGGTGCTCGTGCAGCGACAGCGTGCACGCGTCGGCGATCCAGCCCGCCTCCAGTGCGTCCGCGATCGTGCAGGGCGAGGGCCGGGTACCGGCGACGACCTCGGTGAACGCGGTGAGTTCGGCGCGGTAGGCGGCGGTGAAGCGGTCCATGAAGAAGTCGTGCGGGGTGCCCGCCGGGAAGGTCACGCCGGGCTCGACGGAGCGCAGCGGCAGCTTGTCCTCCAGACCCACCGCGATGGAGTCCGTAAAGCCGTGGATCTCCATGCGGACGTCGTAACCGCGGGCGTTGTGGCGGGAGTTGGAGACCACCGCGATGGTGCCGTCGTCCAGGGTGAGGATCGCGCCTGTGGTGTCGGCGTCACCCGCCTCCTTGATGTACTCGGCGCCCCTGTTGCCGCCGACGGCGTACACCTCGACGACCTCGCGGCCCGTCACCCAGCGGATGATGTCGAAGTCGTGGACCGAGCAGTCGCGGAAGATGCCGCCCGAGGCGGCGATGTACGCGGCCGGCGGGGGCGCCGGGTCCAGGGTGGTCGACCGTACGGTGTGCAGCTTGCCCAGCTCGCCGCTCTGCACGGCGGCGCGGGCGTTCACGAAACCGGTGTCGAAGCGGCGGTTGTAGCCGATCTGGATCGGCACGTCCGTGCCCTCGACGGCCTTGAGCACCTCGACACCCTCGGCCATCGTCCTGGCCACGGGCTTCTCGCAGAAGACCGGGATGCCGGCCTCGACGCCGGCCAGGATCAGCCCGGGGTGGGCGTCCGTCGCGGCCGCGACCACGATGCCGTCCACACCGGCGGCCAGCAGGGCCTGGGGCGAGTCCACGACCTCGCCGCCGAACCGCTCCGCCGCGGACTTGGCGGCGTCCGCGAACGGGTCGGTCAGGACGAGCGACTCGACCGCGTCGAGCCCGGAGAGGGTTTCGGCGTGGAAGGCGCCGATGCGGCCGAGGCCGAGGATTCCGATACGCATGAGCTCCGCTGCTTTCTGGTGTTTGTTGCTGTCCGTTGCCGGGGCTCCGCCCCAGACCCCGATCGCCCTTCGGGCTCGTCCTCAATCGCCGGACGGGCTGAATTCGGCTGAGGTCAGTCCAACCCGCCGAGTACGTTCTGGTCCCAGTCGATCACCGATCCGGTCACCACGCCCGACCGCTCCGACAGCAGGAAGACCACGAAGTCCGCGATCTCGTCCGGCTGGCCCAGCTTGCCCATCGGCAGCCTGGCGGCGGCCTCCTCGCGCCAGTCTTTCCCGGCGCCGTGGAAGGTCTTCTGGGTGACGTCCTCGCCCTCGGTGGCCGTCCAGCCGATGTTGAGGCCGTTGATCCGCACCCGGTCCCAGCGGTGCGCGTGCGCGGCGTTGCGGGTCAGGCCGATCAGGCCGGCCTTGGCGGCGACGTACGGGGCCAGGAACGGCTGTCCGCCGTGCGCCGAGGACGTGATGATGTTGACGATCGTGCCGGGCGCCCTGCGGGAGACCATGTCGGCGACGGCGGCCTGCATCGCGAAGAACGGCGCCTTGAGGTTGATCGCGATGTGCTGGTCGAACAGCTCGGGCGTGGTGTCGAGGAGCGTGCCCCGGGAGGTCAGGCCCGCCGAGTTGACCAGGCAGTCGATCCGCCCGTACGCGGCGACCACGTCACTCACGGCGTGCTTCGCCTGCTCGGCGTCGGACAGGTCGGCGCGTACGAACATCGCCTTGCCGCCGACGGCCGTCAGCTCCCCCACCAGCGCCTCGCCGGGTCCCGCACGCCGACCGGTGACGGCCACGACCGCCCCCTCGCGCACGGCGGCGCGGGCGATGGCGGCACCCACTCCCTGGCTGCCGCCGTTGACGAGGACGACCTTGTCGTCGAGAAGTCCCATGGATCTTCGTTGTCCTTTCGGCTCGCGTCAGCTGGTGCGGCGTTCGGCGCTCGCCCGCAGCTCGTCCCGCAGCGCCCGCGGCAGCCGGCCCTCGCGCAGCGCCCGGCGTACCAGGTCCGCCTGCGAGGGCGGGGCCAGGCCGTCGACCGGCGGGTCGCTGTCGAGATTGGTGGGGAAGGGGTAGCCCTCGGCGCTCGCGGCGATCACGTTCTCCAGCCAGGCCTCGTCCGCGCCGTCCGCCCTGCGCCGCAGCAGCACCGGGTAGACCGCGTTCGTCACCGCCTCCCGGTCCACGGTCTCCATCGCCCGGCCGAAGGCGGAGGACACCTGCAGCAGGTTGGCCATGCGCCGCACGTCCGTGGTGCGGTTGGTCCCGGCGGCGTGGAACAGCGCCGGGTTGAAGAACGCGGCGTCGCCCTTGGCGAGCGGCAGCTGTACGTGGTGTTCCTTGAAGTACGCCTGGAACTCGGGCCGCCGCCACGCCAGATAGCCCGGCTCGTACGCCTGCGAGAACGGCAGGTACAGCGTCGGCCCCGACTCCACCGGCATGTCGCAGTGCGCGACCGCACCCTGCAGGGTGAGCACGGGGGAGAGGCGGTGGACGTGTGCCGGATAGGCCGCGGCTCTCTCGTCGGAGAGGAAGCCGAGGTGGTAGTCGCGGTGCGCGGTCTGCGCGAGGCCGCCCGGGTTGACCACGTTGACCTGGGAGGTCACCTGGTAGCCGGGGCCGAGCCAGGCCTCGCAGACCAGGGCGAGGACCGGGTTGGCGTAGTAGTCGGCGAACGAAGCCGGGTCGTAGAGGGCCGCCTTCTCCAGTGCGTTCCACACCCGCTCGTTGGCGCCGGGCTTGGCGAAGTGGTCGCCGGCCGTCGTGCCCGCCGCGTACTGCTCGCGGATCAGCGCGTCGAACACCTCGGTGGCCCGGTCGACCACCGCGTGATCGGGGAAGGCGCCCCGGAAGACCACCACTCCGGGGCCGTCGGTGAGGGCCCGCACGAGCTCCTCCTGGAGGCCCCGGCGGTTCTCGACGGCACCGACGCGTTCGGCGTCGTACAGCAGGACGTTCCGCTCCACCGCGGAGGCGTGCGGATAGTCGGCCGGGTCGGTCGTCCGCTCGACGAGTGCGCGGAAGGAGTCGAGGTCGCAGTCCTGCTCGGAGAGCCAGGCACGGTGTTGTACGGCGGTGAAGGACATCGGTGTCCTCTCGGTGACAGGGGCGACTCAGCCCTGTCATTCTTGTCAGTACAAACCCGTCGAACAACCAGCAGGCGGCCATCAAAAACCCCTCAAGCCGGCGAGAGGAGCCCGCGGTGGGCCATCCCTTCCCGATCCGGGAGATCGCACGTCAGGCGGGTCTGAGCGAGGCCACCGTCGACCGGGTCCTCAACGGCAGGGGCGGCGTCCGCGAGAGCACCGCGCGGGAGGTGCGGCAGGCCATCGCCGACCTGGACCGGCAGCGCACCCAGGTCCGGCTGGTCGGCCGCACCTTCATGATCGACATAGTGATGCAGACACCGGAGCGTTTCTCCACCGCCGTGCGCGCCGCGCTCGAGGCGGAGCTGCCGTCCCTGCACCCGGCTGTGGTTCGCTCGCGCTTCCACTTCCGCGAGACCGGCCCGGTCGCGGAGCTGACGAGGACCCTGGACCGGATCGCCCGCCGCGGCTCGCAGGGTGTGATCCTCAAGGCGCCGGACGTGCCCGAGGTGACGGCCGCCGTCGGCCGCCTCGCCGAGGCCGGCATCCCCGTCGTCACCCTGGTCACCGACCTGCCCGCCACCGCCCGCCTCGCCTATGTCGGCATCGACAACCGGGCCGCCGGCGCGACCGCCGCGTACCTCATGGGCCAGTGGCTGGGCGAGCTCCCCGGCAATGTGCTCACCAGCCTCAGCAGCGGCTTCTTCCGCAACGAGGAGGAGCGCGAGATGGGCTTCCGCAGCGCCATGCGCAGCCGTCACCCGGACCGCACCCTGGTCGAGATCGCCGAGGGACACGGCCTGGACGCCACCCAGTACGACCTGGTCCGCGCCGCACTCGAACGCGACCCGGACATCCGCGCCGTCTACTCGATCGGCGGCGGCAACAACGCCACCCTGCGCGCCTTCGAGGACCTGGGCCGCGAGTGCGCGGTGTTCGTCGCGCACGACTTGGACCACGACAACACCCGGCTGCTGCGCGAGCACCGCCTGTCCGCCGTCCTCCACCACGACCTGCGCCAGGACATGCGCGAGGCCTGCCACACCGTGATGCGCGCGCACGGCGCCCTGCCGCCCGCGGGGCCTACGCTGCCGTCGGCGATCCAGGTGGTCACGCCGTACAACATGCCCCCGCAGGCGACGAACAGAGGAGCCGGGTGACGACGAGCAGCGAATACGTGGAGATCGAGGGCGTCCGCCTGCTCGCCACGCTCACCACGGGCGGCGAGCTGGGACTGCTGGCCCTGCACGGCAGCAACGAAGGCGGGACGGCCGAGTTGGCGCGGGCGGTGGCCGAGCGGTGCGGGGCCACCAGCCTGGTCTTCACCCAGCCGGGCGTGCCCGATCCGGTGCACATCCCCAGCCCGCGCATGGCGGTCGGGCACTGCACGCTGCTGCGGGACTTCCTGTCCCGGGTGGCGCTCACGGTGTCCCTGCACGGCCACAACAGGACCGCGACTCCTCGGGCCATCTTCCTCGGCGGCGGCAACCGGCAGGCGGCCCGCCTCGTCGCCGGCGGACTCGAAGCCCTGCGGCCGGAGTTCGCCCCGGTCACCGACCTCGACGAGATCCCCGTGAGGCTGCGCGGCCTGCACTCCAGGAACCCGGTGAACCTGACCCGCCGAGGCGGAGTCCAGGTGGAGCTCCCGCTCGCGGCCAGGACCGGGCGCAGGCGATGGGCCCCGGGAGTGCCGGACACACCCCCGCGGCACGTCGTCGACGCCCTGGCCAAGGGCGTGGAGTCGCTGGCGTGCGCTATGCCCGGAGACTGACCCAGGACCCGCTCCCGACCGACCGCACCATCGCCTCCAGTACGGCGGCGCTGTGCACCGCGTCCGGGAGCGTGGCCCCGTGCGGCTTGCCCTCCGCGATGGAGCGCAGGAAGCGGTGGACCTCGATCACCTTCAGGTCGTCCATGCCCATGGCGTTCGCCGCGCCCGGCTGGAACGCCCCGAACTCGCCGTCGCCCGGGCCGACGTAGACCGTGCTGACGGGCTGGTCCTGGTAGCTCGTGCCGCGGCTGACGCCCAGCTCGTTCATGTGGCGGAAGTCCCAGAAGACCGCCCCCCGGGTGCCGTGCACCTCGAAGCCGTAGTTGTTCTGCTCGCCGACCGAGACCCGGCAGGCCTCCAGCACCCCGCGGGCGCCGGAGGCGAAGCGCAGCAGGCAGCCCACGTAGTCCTCGTTCTCGACGGGGCCGAGCTCGCCGCCGGTGGCGCGGGTGTGGCCGGCGGTGGCGCCGGTGGGCCGGGCCCGCTGAGGGATGAACACGGCCGTGTCGGCGGTCAGCGCCTCGATGTCGCCGAGCAGGTGGCGGGCCAGGTCCGCGCCGTGCGAGGCGAGGTCGCCCAGGACGCCGCTGCCGCCGCGCTCCTTCTCGTAACGCCAGGTCAGCGCTCCCTCGGGGTGGGCGGCGTAGTCACTGAAGAGGCGGATTCGGACATGGGTGACGGTGCCGATGGCGCCGGAGGCGATCAGCTCGCGGGCGGCCTCGACGGCGGGCGCGTTGCGGTAGTTGAAGCCGACGGCGCCCTGGACCCCTGCGGTAGCCACCGCATCGGCGACCGCTCGGGCGTCCGCCGCGCTCAGGCCGACCGGCTTCTCGATCCAGATGTGCTTGCCGGCCTCCGCCATGGCGACACCGATCTCCCGGTGCAGGAAGTTCGGCGCGGTGATGCTGACCGCCTGGATCCGCGGGTCCCCGACGACGTCACGCCAGTCCCGGGTCGTCGAGGCGAACCCGAACTGCGCGGCCGCCTCCTCGGCCCGTCCGGGCACCTCCTCGGCGACCGTGACCAGCTGCGGGCGCAGGCCCAGCTGCGGGTAGTGGTGCAGGACGCGGGCGTACGCCTGGGTGTGCACCCGGCCCATCCAGCCGAACCCGACGACGGCGACCCCGAGCGAATCCACCATGACAGCCCCTCTTTGGACCGGTCCACAATCTGTCCAGGCCACCCTGAAGCCCCCGCTCAGCAGCTGTCAACCCTCCCCGGACCCTTTGACAAGCCGCATCGGCCCATGGAACGGTCCACGGCATGAAACAGCCGACCATCCGCGATGTGGCCGAACAGGCCGGCGTGTCCAAGTCGCTGGTCTCGCTCGTGCTGCGCGGCTCCGAGCAGGTGCGGCCCGAGAAGCGGGAGGCCGTGCTGCGGGCGGTGCGGGAACTCGGCTACCGGCCCAACGCCGCCGCGCGCAGCCTCAGCGAGCAGCGCACCCGCACGGTCGGCGTGCTCCTCAACGACCTGCGCAACCCCTGGTTCGTCGACCTGCTCGACGGCCTCAACTCACTGCTGCACGACAACGGCCTGCGCATGCTCCTCGCGGACGCCCGCCTCAACCGCCGCATCGGCCAGGACCCCGCCGACCCGCTGCTCGACCTGCGGGTGGACGGCCTGGTCGTCGTCGGGACCCTGCCCGATCCGGCCGCCCTCGGCACGGCCGCCGAGCGCATCCCGGTGGTCGTCGCGGGCGCCCGCGAACCAGCCCCGGCGGGCGTGGACGTGGTGGCGGGCGACGACGAGCGGGGCGCCCGCTTGGTCACCGAGCACCTGATCGGCCTCGGTCACCGCCGCATCGCGCACATCGCGGGCTACGGCGCCGTCGGTGAACTGCGCCGCCGCAGCTTCGCGGCGACGATGCGGGCGCACGGCCTCGCGGACCAGGCCCTGGTGGAGGCCGGTGACATGACCGAGGAGGGCGGCTACCGCAGCACCGTACGGCTGCTCGGCCGCGCGGACCGGCCCACGGCCCTCTTCGCCGTCAACGACATCGCCTCCGTCGGCGCCCTCTCGGCGGCCGAGGAGCTCGGCCTGCGCGTCCCGCAGGACGTGTCCGTCGTCGGCTACGACAACACGAGCATCTCCCGCCTGCGCCACGTCTGGCTGACCACGGTCGACAACGGCAGCCACGAGGTCGGCCGCCGCGCCGCCCGCTGCCTCCTGGACCGCTTCGAACACCCCGGGGGAGCGGGCCGACTGCACCTGACCGCGCCCGCTCTGGAGATCCGCGGCACCACGGCGGCCCCACTCACAGACTGATGGCGTACGCCTTCCGCAGTGTCTCGTGCACGGTCCACGTCGTACGGTCGCCCTCGCGCAGGACGGCCATGTCCCCGGGCCCCACCGTCAGCGTCGGCCCGCCCTCGACCTCGATGGTCGCCGACCCGCTGACCACCACGAACAGTTCGTCCGCCTCGGTGTCGGTGACGACGCCCGGCGTGATCTGCCAGATCCCGCGGACCTGACGGCCGTCCGCCGACTCCCACACCACCTTCCCGGTCACCTCCGGCGTCCCGGAGACGATCTGCTCCGGGTCGAGGGGCTCGGGCTCGAGCTCGGCGTCGGAGATGTGAAGAACGAAGCTGTGGGTCATGGGCCGACCCTAGCGAGCGCCCCCGCCGGCCGTGCATGGACACGGTGTGCGCCATCGCCCCAGGTGGGAGGAGACTTCGTCGGGTCGCGACTGGCGGCCGCTCAGGTGCCGGGTGATCGTGGAGGACATGGCGCAGACAACCACGGCCGCCCCCGGGCAACGGCAGCACGACACCCGCGAGGCCGTCCTCTTCGGCGGTGTCTACGGCGCCGTACTGGCCTGCTCCATGGTCGCGGCGCTCAGCCAGTACGGCCACAGCTCCCGCGTCAGCCGCCGCTACGACGCCTTCTGGCTGCTGGTGACGGCGCTCGCCTCCGCCCTCGCCCACGGCTACGCCCACTACGTCGCCGAGCGTGCACCGCACCGCCGCTGGGACGCCCTGCGCGCCCTCGTCGACGAATGGCCCCTGGTCACGGCCGTATTGCCGACCGTGGCGATCCTCGCGGGGGCGGGCTGGGGCTGGTGGCCGGCGGACGGGGTGGAAGAACCGGCGTTCACCCTGAATATCGCACTGCTGTTCGGTCTAGGGATGGTCACCGCACGATGGGCGGGCCGCTCCTGGCTCGTCGCCCTGCGTACCGGCCTGGTCGACGCACTGCTCGGCTTCGTCGTGGTCGTCGCGAACGCGATCATCAAGTGACGGCCATCGGGGGTCGATTGATGCCCGGACTGTCGTATGGTCATCCCTCGTGGGTACGGACATCGACGGTGTCATCGAAAGCCGCTCGCCCGACGGGCACTGGCGGTTCACGGCCGATCTGCTGGACTTCGAGCCTCCCCGGGACTACGTCGCCTGGGAGTGTCTCTTCGGTGTCCGCGGGGCGGGGGACGTGGAACGTCCGCTCTTCGCCGCCCGCGGGCTGCCGGACGGGATCTCCGATGCGGTACGCGAGTCGGGCATCGGGGAGTTCCAGCAGGACCACACCTATGCCACCTGGGCCGAGGTCGCGGCGGTCGACTGGGACGCCCCGCTCGCCCACGGCCCGGCCTGGAACTGGGCGGTGCGGTCCCTGCCGGACGGTGACGAACTCGTGCGGGTCACTCCGGGCCTGCGCGCGGCGGCCGCCGACACCTTCGGCGGAAACCTGCTGCTGGCGCCGCCGGAGTGGCCCCCCGGCGCCGAGGTGCGCCTGGACGGCGTGGCGCACCGCCCCGTGATCCTCACGGCCCGGATGCTGGCCCCGCCGGACGAGGGATGGTGGGCACAGGTATGGAGCGCCATGCGGGACATGGCGGCCAGGTACGGCGACGAGCACGTACGGCTCGTCGTCTGGTTCGGCTGACCCGCGCACCGGTGAAGGGAGCCGGCATGACCACCGACGCCACCGACATCACGGTCACGGACGAGGCGGTACGCAGTCTGCACGCCACCACCGACCCGCGTCTGCGCGAACTGCTGACCGGCCTGATCCGCCACCTGCACGCCTTCGCCCGCGAGAGTCGGCTGACGCAGCAGGAGTGGGAGCGGGCGATCGGTTTCCTCACGGCGACCGGGCAGATGTGCACGGACACCCGGCAGGAGTTCATCCTGCTGTCGGACGTGCTCGGCCTGTCGATGCTCGTCGAGACGATCAACGGCGACCGCGCCGTCGGAGCCACCGAGTCGACGGTCCTCGGCCCCTTCCACATGACGGAGTCGCCCGTCCGCGAACTCGGCGCGAACATCGACCTGGTGGGCGGCGGCGAACCCTGCGTGGTCAGCGGCCGGGTCCTGTCCGGGGACGGAACTCCGCTGCCGGGCGCGGTCGTCGACGTCTGGCAGGCCGACGGGAACGGCTTCTACGACGTCCAGCGCCCCGACGTGCAGCCGCCGGGCAACGGCCGCGGACTGTTCACCGCGGACACGCACGGCCGCTTCTGGTTCCGCACCTGCGTGCCGAGCCCGTACCCGATCCCCACCGACGGCCCGGTGGGCGACCTGCTGCGTGCGACCGCCCGCCACCCCTACCGGCCCGCACACATCCACTTCATCGCCTCGGCCGAAGACCATGTACCGGTGACCACGCACATCTTCGTCGCGGGCAGCGACTACCTCGACTCGGACGCGGTGTTCGCCGTCAAGCCGAGCCTGGTCCAGGAGTTCACCCGAACGGATGATTTCGCGCTGGCGCGGGAGTTCGGCGTCCCGAACCCCTTCCGACACGCCCGCTTCGACCTCGTACTGGAGCATTCGTGAAGCACCACCTCGACTTCTCCTACGAGTCCCGGCCCATGCGGGTCGTCTTCCGGTCCGGGGCCGCCACGAACGCGACCGCCGGCGAGGCCGCGGCGCTCGGACTGCGGCGGCTGCTGGTGGTGTGCGGCAGCCACGGCGCCCGGACGGCACGTGCGGTCGCCGACTCGCTGGGCCCCGCCTGCGCGGGACTGCACGACGGAGCCCGGATGCATGTGCCCGTAGAGGTCGCCGACCGGGGCGTCGAGGCAGCCCGTGCGGCGGGCGCGGACGGCTGTGTGGCCGTCGGCGGCGGCTCCTCGATCGGCCTCGGCAAGGCGATCGCCCTGCGCACCGGCCTGCCGCTGATCGCCGTGCCCTCCACCTACTCCGGCTCGGAGATGACCCCGGTCTGGGGCCTGACCGAACACGGCGCCAAACGCACCGGCCGCGACCCCGTCGTCCTGCCCCGCAGCGTCGTCTACGACCCCGACCTCACCCTCTCCCTGCCGGTGCCGCTCTCCGTCACCAGCGGGATCAACGCGATCGCCCACGCCGTCGAGGCGCTGTACGCCCCCGACACCTCACCCCTGATCGCACTGATGGCCCAGGAGGGCGTACGGGCCATGGCGGGCGCCCTGCCCGAGGTGGCCGCCGACCCGGAATCCCCGGAGGCCCGCAGCCGAGCCCTCTACGGCGCCTGGCTGTGCGGCTCCTGCCTCGGCGCCACCACCATGGGCCTGCACCACAAGCTGTGCCATGTCCTCGGCGGCACCTTCGGCCTGCCCCACGCCGAAACCCACACGGTGGTCCTGCCGTACGCCCTCGCGTACAACGCGCCCGCGGCACCGGACGCGGCGGCCGCCGTCGCCCGCGCCCTCGACACGGACGACGCCCCGCGCGCCCTGCGGGAGCTGGCCGGGCGCCTCGGCGCACCCCGCTCCCTCGCTGAACTCGGCCTGAAGGAAAGCGACTTGGCGGAGGCGGCGGCGCAGACCGCAGGACAGGCCTATGCCAACCCCCGCGAGGTCACGGCCGACGGGGTGCTCGCCGTGCTCCGGGCGGCGTACGAGGGCGCGGCACCGGAGTTCCCCGCCGCCTGACACGGAACGGCCGTCGCCCCGCCGGAGCGGGGACGACGGCCGTGTGCCGGACGGTCGGGGCTCACGCCGTGGTGCCGCTCAGGTCGGAGGCGAACCGCAGTGCCTCGCCCGGCCTGCCGGGCAACTGCTCGGCGACGGCACCGGCCTGGAGGTCGGCCGGCACCAGATGGTGCGCGACGACATCGCGCAGATCGCGCGCGATGCGCATCCGCTCCTCCGCGACCCGGCGCCGCGCCTCCTCCAGGATCCGCTGCGGGGGCCTCCGGCCGTCCGACCGGCCCCGACGTACTCCCACGCCTCCTTGTCCCTCATGGACGGGTATCGAACCATGTCCGCAATGTGGCGGACAAAATTGTTGACAATCGTGTTGGTCGGTTTTAGGTGCGACACGCACACTCGGGGAGGGCAGCGATGCCCAACGAAGCCCTGGCACCGGCACAGCGGCTGGTGGAGAACGAGCTCGCCGAGCAGTTCGGTGTGCCCCGGGCCAGCATCCGCGCGGCGCTCATCGATCTGGAGGCCCAGGGTCTCGTCGAGCGGATCCGCAACCGCGGCTCGCGGGTGCGGGTGGTGACCGTGGAGGAGGCGGTCGCCATCACCGAGTGCCGGATGGTCCTGGAAGGGCTGTGCGCGGCGAAGGCCGCCGTCGCCGCCAGCGACGAGCAGCTCGCCGAGCTGACGGAGCTGGGCACGGCGACGACCAAGGCCGTGGCCGACGGTGAGCCGATGACCTACTCCGAGCTCAACCAGGAACTGCGCGCCGGGGTTCGTGAGTTCTCCGGCCAGCAGACGGCAGTGGACCTCCTGGAGCGGCTCAACGCCCAACTGGTGTGCCACCGCTTCCAGTTGGCGCTGCGACCGGGGCGTCCGCAGCACTCCCTTGCAGCATGACCCAGGCCAACGCGCCCGCCTCCCCGCGGTCCACCCTCGTCGTCAGCGGGGAGAAGGTCACCATCGCCAGTCTGACCTTCGGCGAGCGCGGCGAGTCCGCCAAGGCGTGGCGCGAGGGCAGGAAGCTCGACGAGATCAAGGCGATACGCCGGGACGAGGCCGAGCGTGCCGCCGCCACCCTCGGCGCCGAGGTCCGCTTCTTCGACGCCGGCGACTACCCGCTCACGCCACCGCCGAGCTGACCGACCGACTCGTCGCCGTCTACCGCGAGACCCAGCCGGACGTGGTCCTCACCCACCCGGTCGAGGACCCGTACAACGGCGACCATCCGGCCGCCAACCGCGTGGCGCTACAGGCCAGCGGCCCTACCCCCGCGACGAGGCAGGAGGACGGAGACGGCAGGCGCAGCGGATGCGGGGGCCGCCGTCCGGCGTCAGGCTCGGAGTATGAGCCTGCAGTGGGATGTCCGCCGTGCGGGGCAGGAGGAGGCGCCGCACCGGGTGCTGATGATTCCGGGCGGGCTGTGCTCGACCGAGTTCTACGCGGACGTGATGGCCGAACCGGCGCTGGCGGAACTGGGGCTGGTCGCCGTCACGATGCCCGGATTCGGCGGGACCACGGCTCCCGCGGACGTGACCATGGAGCACTACGCCCGGCTGATGGCGGACTTCGCCGCCGAATCGGGCTGCGAGGTGGCGGTCGGGCACAGCCTCGGCGCGAACGTCGTGATCGAGATGGCGGCGGCGGGCCTGTTCCACGGGCCGCTGGTGCTGCTCTCGCCGACCTTCTCGCGCAGCGACGAGGCGAAGTTCCTGGCGGTGATGAACAGCCTCGGGCGGGTGCCCGGGCTCGGCATCGCGGCCTGGACCGCCATGCTGAAGATGCTGCCCAAGGCCATGAAACACGAAATACCCGCACACCGGGCCGATGCGCTGGCGGCGGACATGGCCGACAACGACCCGGCCACCTGCCGCCGCATCGTGCGGCGCTACTACGAATACCTGGACCGGTATCCGGCACTGGTCCCACGGCTGTGCGAGGCCGCCGTCCCGGCCTGGGTGGTGCGCGGCGACCACGACGAGACCGGCCTGACGGACGTCGAGCGGCGGGGCCTGGAGGCCTGCCCCCAGGTCCGGACGGTCACCGTGCCCGACGCCGGGCACCTCGTACTGGTCGAACAGCCCGCACGGGTCGCCGACGTGATCCTGGACGCGACCACCGCGATCCGCTGAAGCCCGCCCTGCGGAAACGTACGGACGGGACACTGGAGCCATGCTGCAGGACACACATACGGGGGCGGCGCGTCCGTGGGCCGTGCTGCGGGCGCCGTTCACGGCTCGGGCGTGGGCCGAGGTTGCGTACTGCCTGGTCGGGTTTCCGGTCGCCCTCGTCGGGTTCGTGCTCGTGCTCGTTGTGCTTGCCCTCGGTGCCGGGTTCACCGTCTCCCTCGTCGGTGCCGCGCTCGGGCTGCTGCTCGTCGTCGGCTCGACCGGGCTCGCCCGTGCCCTGGCCGCCGTGCATCGTCGGCTGGCGGCGGGGCTGCTGGGGGAGCGGGTGGCGGTGCCGTCGGTGGTGCGGCCCACGGGCAAGGCGTTCGCGCGGCTCGACGCGCGGTTACGGGACGCCGCCGGCTGGCGCTCGGTGGCGTACACATTGGTCAGACTGCCCGTTGCCGCCTTGCAGTTGTATGCCGTGGGGTGGTGGCTGACCGGCCTGCTCGATCTGTCCGCTCCGCTGCGCTGGGCCGCCTTCGGGCAGCGCCCGCACCCCGGCGGGGAAGGCATGCCGACCATCACACCCGTCCCGGTCGGCGGCGGTGCCCCGCACAGCACCACCTTCGCGGGGACCTTCGTGGCCGCCGCGATCGGTGCGGTGACGCTGCTCGCGGCGCCGTGGGTCACCCGTGGCATCGTCGCCGTGGACCGCCGGCTGCTGCGTGCCCTGCTCGGGCCGGGCGAACTCGCCCAGAGAGTAAGGAACTTGGAGGAGACCCGCGCCCTCGCCGTCGACGACTCCGCGGCCCTTCTGCGCCGACTGGAGCGGGACCTGCACGACGGCGCACAGGTACGGCTCGTCGCACTGGCCATGAGCCTCGACATGGCGAGGGAGGGCCTGGGCGCGGAGGGCGAACCGGTCGCCGACCCCGGACGGCTGCGCCGGCTGATCGAGACCGCGCACACCAACGCCACCGAAGCCCTCGGCGAGCTGCGCGACCTGGCCCGCGGCATCCACCCGCCCGTACTGGACGACGGCCTGCCCGACGCGCTCGCCACGCTGGCGGCCCGCAGCACCGTACCCGTGGAACTGGCCGTCGACGTCCCGCAGCGGCCCACTCCGGCGATCGAGACCATCGCCTACTTCTGCGCCGCCGAACTGCTCACCAATGTCATCAAGCACAGCGGCGCCCGGCGGGCGGTCCTGCGCGTCACCCAGGAGAAGGGCCTGCTGCGGCTGTGTGTGACCGACGACGGGCGCGGAGGCGCGACGCCCGGAGCGGGCAGTGGTCTGACGGGTCTGCTGCAGCGGATACGTACGGTCGACGGCACCTTGCACGTCAGCAGCCCGGCGGGCGGGCCGACGGCGGTGACGGTCGTACTGCCGCCGCACGCGTGAGTGGGCGGCGAGAAGTGAGGGAGCATTCCGCCATGCGTGTCGTGATCGCCGAGGACGCCGCCGTACTGCGGGAGTTGCTGGGCCAGATGCTCACCGAGCGCGGCCATGAGGTGTGCGCCGCCGTGGGCGACGCCGAGGGGCTGCGGGCGGCCGTCGCCGAACACCGGCCGGACGTCGGTGTCGTCGACATCCGTATGCCGCCCACCCACACGGACGAGGGTCTGCGCGCCGCCATCGACATCCGGCGGGAGTATCCCGGGACCGGGGTGCTGCTCTTCTCCCAGTACATCGAGACGAAGTACGCGACGAGACTGCTGGCCGAGGGCGCGGCCGGCGTCGGCTATCTGCTCAAGGACCGGGTCGCGAACGTGGCCGGGTTCACCGACGCGCTGACCCGGGTGGCGGCCGGCGGGACCGCCCTCGACCCCGAGGTCGTCACCCAGCTCGCCGGCGCCGGCCGCCGGGGCGAGGACCTCGACACACTGACGGCACGCGAGCGCGAGGTGCTGGCGCTGATGGCGCAGGGCAGGTCGAACGCCGCGATCGCACAGACCCTCGTGGTGTCGGCCGGCACGGTGGAGAAACATGTGGCCGCCGTCTTCGGCAAGCTGGGCCTTGCGGCCTCGGAGGACGCGAACCGACGGGTGCTGGCGGTGCTCCGCTACCTGGGCGCATGAGCGACTGACGCCCGGAGAGGACTGCTGACCTGCAGAAACACCGAACTGCTCCTAGACTTGCAACGGAAGCGAGCCACCTCCAGTGGTGCGTCCTGGTGCGTCCGGTCAGGGAAGGCGGTGACGCTCCGTGCCGTACGTCGCGGTGAGCGCGGTGAGCC
Source organism: Streptomyces sp. NPDC051172 (assembly GCF_040682555.1). Classification (NCBI taxonomy): domain Bacteria; kingdom Bacillati; phylum Actinomycetota; class Actinomycetes; order Kitasatosporales; family Streptomycetaceae; genus Streptomyces; species Streptomyces sp. NPDC051172. The sequence goes on along the minus strand of NZ_JBFBBE010000033.1, from coordinate 13,491 downwards.
ATCCCGGGCTGCTGCGCGAGCGGAACGAGGACAGCCTCGCCGTCGGACCGTGGACCCTGTGCGCCACCGTGACCGAGAGCCCGCAGACCCTGGTCTTCCCTCTCGGGACGCCGCTGGCCGTCGCGGTCGCCGACGGGCTCGGCGGCCATCCAGGCGGCGACGTGGCCAGCGCCCTGGTGGCCCGCCGGATCGCGTCCATCGGCCCTGCACTGGACGACGAGGACACCGTCCGTGCCGCCCTGAACGCCTGCAACCGTGCCGTGTTCCAGGCCGCAGCAGAGGGCAGCGAGCTCACCGCCATGGGAACGACCGTGGCCGGCATCGTCGTACGACCCGGCTCGATGCTGGTCTTCAACGTGGGCGACAGCCGGGTCCTGGCCGCCTCCCGCGGTGGCCTGCGCCAGGTGAGCGTCGACGACAGCCCACCGCTCGCCCCCGGCCGGCGCACCACGTCCCTGGTCACCCAGTGCCTGGGCGGCAGCCCCGGCTACCGGGCCATCAGCCCCCATGTGACGACGGCGTCCCTCTCACCCGGCGACCGCTACCTCGTCTGCACGGACGGCCTGACCGACCCGCTGACGACGGAGGTCATCGAGGAACTGCTCAGAGACCACGACGACGGCCGGGCTGCCTTCGAGCTGTGGAAGGCCGCGATCGCGGCGGGCGGCCCCGACAACATCACGCTGGCGGTCGTACGGGTCGCGGACGAACGATGACCCGAGGACAACGCCCGCAGCGCGGCCGGCCTCGACGGCTTCGGGACCTGGCCACCTCAAGGGCAGGAGGCGGGGTTCGCTCCGGATGAGCCACGGTTACTGCATCGACGGCTTGCGCGCGATGGCGGGCACCCGGGGCGTCCCTCGCCACCCATGAGCACTGTCGGGCCGCCGACCGGGGAACGTTCAGTCATGCTGGGACAGAGGGCATCTCTTCCTGCGGCAAGGAGCACCGTATGCGCACGGACCCGGTCGGACGATTCCTGGCAGCCCTGGGCCCCGAACAGCGCGAGGTCGTCGGAGCCAAGCCTCGCCGGGAGCAAGAACGCCTTGCGGCGGCCTGGGAACAGGAACTCGAAGCGGACGACGAACTCGACACCCTCGACGAACTGTCACCGCCGGCGGCAGAGGCCGAAGCGGCCCGCCGCATCCTGCAGGGCGGGACCGACTAGCAGTCACCGCCCGGCAGACGCCAAGGGGCCACTCAGTCGAGACAGAACTCGTTGCCCTCGATGTCCTGCATCACGATGCACGACTCGTTGACGCCATCGGCGCGCAGCAGACGTACGCGCCTCGCACCGAGGGCGACCAGTCGTGCGCACTCCGCCTCCAGGGTGGCGAGGCGCTCATCGCCCACGAGGCCGGTACCGGCTCGCACGCACAGGTGTACGCGATTCTTGACGACCTTGCCCTCGGGGACACGCTGGAAGTACATGCGCGGGCCGACGCCTGTGGGATCCATGCAGGCAAACGAGGCATCCTGACGCTCAGGCGGCAGCGAGCGGTCGAAATCGTCCCAAGTGGCGAACCCCTCGGGCGGCGGCGGTACGACGTACCCCAGAACCTCGCACCAGAAGCGAGCAACGCGCTCGGGTTCTGCACAGTCGAAGGTGACCTGGAACTGCTTGACCGATGGCATCGGCGCACCATAGCAAGGTGATCAACTGCTCGATTCCGTCGGGTCCGCAGGGTGGCGTAGGACGGGTGAGAGAGCGTCAGGAGTTGCTCGTGGCGCCGACGATGGCGGAGAAGATCCGGTCCTGCGGGGAGGTCGGCACATGGAAGAAGCCGTTGTTGCAGCCGAGGCGCAGTACCGCTGCCTCGTCCGCGACCGCCTTGACGTCTCCCAGGTTGTGACTGATGAGGATCACTCCCATGCCCTGCTCACGGAGCTCCTCGACGAGGTCGAGGACGTGGCTGGCCTGTGCGATGCCGAGTGCCGCGGTGGGCTCGTCCAGGAGGACGGCCTTCGGCCGGCCGAGGAGTGCGCGGGAGATCGCGACGGTCTGCCGCTGGCCCGCGGACAGTGAAGCGACCGGAGCACGCAGGTCGGGGACGCGGATGCCCAGCGTGTCGAGCTGGTCGTGTGCCTCCCTGCGCATGCCGCTGTCGTCCATCGACCGGAACAGGCGGCCCCGGGCACCGGAGCACCGCCGCTCCCGCCCGAGGAAGAGGTTCGCGGCGACGTCGAGGTCGTCGCACAGTGCCAAGTCCTGGTACACGGTCGCAATGCCCAGGCGCTGGGCGATCCGGGGCGTCCTGATCTGGACGGCCCGCCCCTCCCACTCGATGACGCCCTTGTCGGGGGGATCCACCCCCGAGATGACCCTGATCAGGGTGGACTTGCCGGCACCGTTGTCACCCAGAAGGGCGACGACCTGCCCCTTGTGGACCTCCAGGTCCACGTCCTTGAGGGCTTGGACGGCGCCGAACCGCTTGGAGATCCCGTGCAGCGCGAGCAGCGGCGGCCCAGTCACGCGCACCTCACCTTCCCCGCGCGACCGCGGTGACGCCGCACGGCCCCGGGCTCCCTGTGCCGATCACCATCTTTCGTCCCCATCCGGACGTATGCAATACAGAACGTATGAACCAGTCCGAACGGCGCGTCCAGCCGCGCCCGCCCGAAGAGGAGACTGGAGCGACACAGTGCGATATGCATGAACAAACCGGACACGTGGTGTAGATCGCTGGGGCTTCCACGACGTCGGACCCGGCCGGAGGAGGGTGTCACCGATGGCACACCACTGCACCGTCCGTAGGCGCGGTCGGCCACGGAGTTCGCGCGCGGGGCCGACGCTCCTGTTGGTGGGCACCATGCTGCTCGGCGCCGCGGCCTGCGGCGGAAATCAGACCTCCACGGGCGGCCAGGGGACGGGGAAGGCCACGATCGGTCTGGTGACCAAGACGGAGACCAATCCGTTCTTTGTGGCTCTGCGCGAGGCGGCCCAGGCTGCGGCGAAGAAGCAGGGTGCCGAGCTCGTCGCCCTGTCCGGCAAGTTCGACGGCGACAACGAGGGCCAGGTCAACGCGGTGGAGAGCCTCATCGCCCGCCATGTGCGGGGCATCATGATCACACCGTCGAACACGACGGGGATCCTGGGTGCCATCGCCGAGGCCCGCCGGCAGGGCATCCTGGTGATCGCGCTGGACACCGCGACGGACCCGGAGAACGCGGCGGCGGCCACGTACGCGACCGACAACTTCAAGGCTGGACGCCTCCAGGGCACCTATGTCAGGGCTGTGCTCGGCCGCCGGGCACCGAAGCTGTTCATGCTCGACGGCACGGAGGGTTCCACGGTCAGCCAACAGCGCCACGACGGCTTCCTCAGCGGCTACGGGATCAAGGACGACTCACCCGCGATCCGCGGACGGGCGATCACCAACGGCGACCGCAACCGGGGGCAGACCGCGATGGAGAACCTGCTGCAGCGCACGAGCGACGTGAACTCGGTGTACACCATCAACGAACCGGTGGCCAACGGCGCCTACACGGCCCTCGCGGCACGCGGTCTGGGCGGGCGGGTGACCGTCGGCTCCATCGACGGCGGATGCGAGGGCGTGCGCGACGTCAGGTCGGGCAAGTACGCGGCCACCGTCATGCAGTTCCCGGTCAGGATGGCCGACCTGGGCGTGGCCGCGGTCACCGACTTCGTCAGGCACGGGAAGAAACCGTCCGGCTTCACGGACACGGGCACGCAGCTCATCACCGACAAGCCGGTGCACGGGCTGGCGTCCCGCGACACGGGCTGGGGACTGCGGCACTGCTGGGGGTGACCTCCGGGCGCCGACCGGGCGAAGGGATCAGTAACGGATCATGAGATCACCCGTGACCACCCGTGCTGCCACCGACGGTGAGCCGGGCACCGCACTGCGGGACGCGCTGCGGTACGCCCTGCGCACACGGACCGTCGGCCCCCTCGCGGCACTGGCCGTCGCAGTACTGGTCTTCTCGGTCGCGACGGACACCTTCCTGACGCCGGAGAACCTCGCCCTGGTACTCCAGCAGTCCATCGTGACCGGCACGCTGGCGCTGGGCCAGACCCTGATCATCCTCACCGCCGGCATCGACCTGGCGAACGGGGCCATCATGGTCCTCGGCACGCTCGTCATGGCCAAGCTCGTCTTCGAGGGGCACGGCCCCGCGGGGGCGCTGCTGCTCGGCCTGCTCACGGCGACCGTCCTCGGGCTGGTCAACGGCCTGCTCGTGGCCCGCCTGGGCCTGCCTCCCTTCATTGTGACGCTGGGCGCGCTGACCGTCATCTACGCCGTGGCCAGGCTCTACTCCAACTCCCGCAGCTTCCCGGTCACCGACGATCTGCTCGTCTTCTGGGGCAACGGCATCCATGTCGGCAGCGTCCTCGTGACCTGGGGGACGTTCCTGCTCGTGGGTCTGTACGCGTTCTTCTGGTACGGGCTCGCCAAGACGGCCTGGGGCCGGCACATCTACGCCGTCGGCAACGCCCCCGAGTCCGCCCGCCTGACCGGTATCAACGTGCAGCGCACGGTCCTGTCGGTCTACGTCACCGCCGGTCTTCTCTACGGCATCGCCGCCTGGCAGGCCCTCGGCCGTATCCCCAACGCCGACCCGAACTCCTACCAGACGGCGAATCTGGAGAGCATCACGGCGGTCGTCATCGGCGGGACCAGCCTCTTCGGCGGCCGGGGAAGCGTCGCCGGAACGCTCATCGGAACACTCATCGTCACTGTGCTCCGCTCCGGCCTCACCCAGGCGGGCATCGACAGCCTCTACCAGGACGTCGCCACCGGGACGCTTGTCGTCGTCACGGTCGCCGTGGACAAGGTCCTGCGCAGGGGATCCGCCCGCTGACGCCGACGCACCACCGTTCAGCGACCGGGCTCGGGGTCGTGTCGAGAACCTTGCGCGAGCAGACTCGTACGTATCGCGGTGCCGACGACCATCCGGCGCGGTTCAGGAACCTCCAGGCAGACCCGAGCGTCGGAGTGCAGGTCGGCGGCCGCCGTTTCACTACGACGTCACCCAGCACCACCACACCGGCCGTCGCATCCGCCACATCCCGGACCGGGCCTCTCCGCCCGACCGCCGGGCGATCAGTGCCCGCGCCGCCCGTCATGCAGGCAACACCGCTCATCACCGTGCCCAAGCTGCCGCACCGGCTCGCCGGGCACCCCCGCCGCCTTCATCTCTGACGCGCACGCCGCCCGCTGCGCGCTCTCGATCATGTCCTCGCTGTCCGACGCGGCGTTCGCCAGGCTGGTGCAGCACACCGCCAGCAGCAGCGCGCCCCCGACGAACGGCAGCGCCCGCCGCGGCGGAGGAGGCGCGAGCAGTGCGCGTACCCGCTGCGGTACGGCGCCTCCGGCCGCGGCCAGCATGCCCGCGCGGGGCGGGTGCGCCGCGGTGGCGAGGGCGGCGCGGCCGACCGAGCGCGCGACGATCCGCCGGTCGCCGACCTGCGCGGCGGCCTCCTCGTCGGCCCAGCGCTCCAGGATGAAACCGCCCGTTGCGGCCAGCGGGCGCAGCAGCGGACTGACGGCCGCGGTGAGCCGCCACAGGGTCTGGAAGAGATGGTGCCTGCCGCGCAGATGCGCCCGCTCATGGGCCAGCAGCGCCTCGCGTTCGCTGTCGCCGAGGCAGCGCAGCATGCCACGGGAGACCACGATCCGCCCGGGTGCGCCGGGCAGGGCGAAGGCGGTCGGTGACGCGTCGTCCAGGACGGCCAGTTCGGTGTCGCCCGACAGCCGCCGACACTCCCGGCGCGCCCACCGCAGATGCCGCACCTGGCGTACGGCGGCGACCCCGAGCCCGGCACAGGAAGCCGCCAGGGCGAGGGTCGCGGCCGCCGCGACGGTGAGATACACCGGGTCGTCGGCACTCAGTGCCGACACCGACCAGCGGCCCTCCGCGGCGACCTCGGGGATGCGTGCGAACCCGGCGAACGCCAGCAGGGCCAGCGAGCCCAGCCAACCCAGCGCCGTCACCAGTGCGGCACAGGCCAGCGCCCAGGCGGCCGGACGCGGAGCCAGCCGCCGGGCCGGACCGGGGACGAGCACCGCGAGGACGACGGTGACCAGGAGGGGGACGTAGACGCTGATCCGCACCGGCTCACGGCTCCTTGCCGGCGTGGCCGGTGTCCTGGTCGGACAGCAGCCGGTGCAGCAACTGCTCGTCCTCCTGGGACAGTTCGGAGACGAAACGGCTGAGGACCGCCTCGCGGTCGGAACCGTGCTCGAGCAGGGCGTGCATCTGATCGGCGGTGTGGGAGGCCTCGTCGCGGGCGGGTGCGTAGGCGTAGCCGCGGCCCGCCCGGTGCCGGACGAGCATGCCCTTGTCGTGCAGCCGCGACAGGATCGTCAGCACGGTCGTGTAGGCGAGATCGCCGGGCAGCCGGCCGCGGACCTGCCGTGCGGTCAGCGGCTCCTCGGCCCCCCACAGCGTGGCGAGCACCCCGCTCTCCAGCTCACCGCGCGCCCGCCTGCCGGATGCCTCGCCCTCCCGGTCGTGCACTGTTCACCTCACCGTCTTTCGTCGCTCGGTGGCACAGCCTATCCGCCTGTCCCCTACGACATGTAGGACATGGGTCCGGCCTCCCAGGACCGGCCGCCCGGCCGCCCCCAGGGTTACTACTACAACTTGTACGAGTTTACCTACTACATGTTGTAGAGTTTCGCCGCCTCACTCCACCTGCGGAGGAACAAGCCCATGCCCCACCTCGGAAGTACGGTGCATCTGCGCGCCCTCGCGGCCGCCGCCCTGAGCACGCGGCCCGCGGTGACGCCCCGCCGTACGGCACCGGCCGAACGCGTCGTGATCGTCTCCGCCAGCATCGGGGCGGGCCATGACGGTGCCGCGCACGAGTTGCACCGCCGGCTCCAGGCGGCCGGTGTCGCCGTCGACCGGTACGACCTGCTCGACCTGCTGCCCTCCCGGATCGGCCGGGCCGTCCGCGACGGCTACCACCGGATGCTCGTCCGGGCGCCCTGGATCTACCAGCGGGTCTACGACAGCACCGAGCGCGCCGGTGGTGGCGGCCCGCTGGCCCGGGCGCTGCTGCGTACCGCCGAGGACCGGATGCTGCGCGCCCTGCCCGCGGACACCGGCGCCGTCGTGTCCACCTATCCCGGGGCCAGCCGGGTGCTGGGCCGTCTGCGGCTGGCCGGCCGCCTCGACGTGCCGGTGTTCACCTACCTCACCGACTTCTCGGTGCACCCGCTGTGGGTGGCCGACGGCGTGGACGTGCACCTCGCCGCCCACGCCGTGCCCGCCGCCCAGGCCCGGGCCCTCGGCGCGCATGACGTCCGGGTGGGCGGGCCGGTCGTCGATCCGCGTTTCCGGCCCGCGCAGGCGGCCGAACGCTGCGCCGCCCGGGCCCGGTTCGGGCTGCCCGCCGCCGCCCCGCTCGCCCTGCTGGTCGCGGGCTCCTGGGGCGTCGGTCCGGTCCGGCAGATGGCCCTGGAGCTGCGGGACTGCGGCGCGGCCTTGCCGGTCGTGGTCTGCGGCCGCAACGAGGCGCTGGCCCGGCAGCTGCGGGAGGACGGCATCGAGCACGCCTACGGTTGGGTCGACGACATGCCCGGCCTGATGCACGCCGCCGACGTGCTCGTCCAGAACGCCGGCGGACTGACCTCCCTGGAGGCCTTCGCCGCCGGACTGCCCGTCGCCAGCTACCGCTGCATACCGGGCCACGGACCGGCCAACGCGGCCGCGCTCGACGAGGCGGGCGTCGCGGCCTGGATCCGGGACCCGGCCGAACTCAAAGGCATCCTCTGCGACTTGATCGACGGCCCCCGCGGCCTGCTCCAACGCGAGGCGGGACTGGCCCTGTTCGCCGCCCCCGGCCGGGGCCCGGCGGACGCAATAGCCCGCGCCTGCGGCGCCCGCGCCCCGCTCGCCCTTGCACCGTCCGTCGGGCGTGCGACCGGAAGCCGTGCGGCTGCGGGGGCTTCCGCCGGGCGTGGGTCGGGAGCCCGTCCGGCCGTTGATCCGGCCGCCCCACACGGGACCGGAGCCGGTCCGGCTGTTGCGCCGCCCGCTGTATGCGGGGCGGGTGCGGCTGTTGGGTCGTCCGTCGGGCATGGGTCGGGAGCCCGTTCGGTCGCAGGGCCTTCCGCCGTACACGCGACCGGAGTCCGTCCGGCCGTTGAGCCTTCTGCCGTACACGCGACCGGAGTCCGTCCGGCCGTTGAGCCTTCTGCCGTACACGCGACCGGAGTCCGTCCGGCCGCTGCACCTTCCGTCGGACGTGAGACCGGGGAACATGCGGCCGTTGCGCCTTCCGGCGTACTCAGGACGCGAGTTCGGGCGGCCGGCGGGGCCGGGGCCCGTGCGGTCGTCGAGTCTTTCGCCGTAGGGCGGCGTCGAGCCCGTCCCGCCCTGCGCCGTCTCGCGGCCACCGCTGCCGCGGCCTGTGCCGTCTGGGTGTGCGCAGTCGGCACCGCGGTCGCCACCACGGACACGGGCAAGGGCGTCATGCACGCCATCGGCCGCAGCCTCGACCTCGACGACCCGCCGCACACCGGCGCTCACCACCCGGAGGGCCACCGCTCGTGAGTGCCGCAGGCCTGCTCCGTACGGCCGCCCGGGTCGCCGTTCCCGTACTCGCCGCCGCTCACGCGGCCCCGGTGCTGTCCACCTTCGGCCCGCTGCGCAACCGGGCCATGCCCCGACTCGCGGGCCGGGGCCGAGCCGACCACGTCGCGCTGACCTTCGACGACGGGCCCGACCCGCTGTCCACCCCGTTCTTCCTGCGGACCCTGGAGGAACGGGAGGTCACCGCCACCTTCTTCCTCCTCGGCTGCCAGGCACGCCGCTCGCCCGGCCTGGTCCGTGAGATCGCCGCCGCCGGGCACGAGATCGGCATCCACGGCTGGCTCCACCGCCCGCTGCTGCTGCGCGGCCCGCGTGCCACGTACGACGATCTCGCCCGCGCCCGCGACACGGTCGGCGCCCTCACCGGCCGTACCCCGACGCTCTTCCGGCCGCCCTACGGCGTGATGTCCACCGGCGCCCACCTCGCCGCCCGCCGCCTCGGCCTCACCCCGGTGCTGTGGACGACCTGGGGCGAGGACTGGACCGCCCGTGCCACCCCGGACTCGGTCCACCGCACGGTCACCCGAGACCTGGACGGCGGCGGCACGGTCCTGCTGCACGACTCCGACTGCACCTCGGCCCCCGGCGCCTGGCGCTCGGCCCTCGGCGCGCTGCCCCGCATCCTCGACACCTGCGAGGAGCGGGACCTGTCGGTCGGGCCCCTGCGCGAACACGGGCGGTAGAGCGGGGGAGCGGCACCGGCGGCGTCAGCGGACGGTGGTGCGCACTCCGTCCAGTGCGATCGCCAGGACGCGATCGCGCTGGGCGTCGTCGTCGAAGGCCGTGGCCGTGATGCCGGCCACCATCCGCAGCAGGTCGACGAAGTCCATGTCCTTGCGCGCCTCGCCCGCCGCCTGGGCCCGCTCGAACAGCGGTCCGCCCGCCGCGTACATCGACTCCCGGCAGGCCTGGAAGATCTCGGACTCGTCGTTGAGGGCCTCGCGGACGGCCCGCTTGGTCACCATGTATCCCGCGAACCGGCGCAGCCAGGCCGTCAGCGCCTCCCACGGCTCCAGCCCGGCGACCTCCTGCGCGACCCGGCACAGCTCGTTGACGTCGCTCGCGTAGACGCTTTCGAACAGATCGCGGCGGGTCGGGAAATTGCGGTAGAGCGTGCCGATGCCCACGCCCGCGCGACGTGCGATGTCCTCCAGGGAGGCATCGGAGCCGTGTTCCGCGAACGCCTCGCGGGCCGCGTCCAGCAGGGCGTCGTAGTTGCGTGCGGCGTCCTTACGGTGCGGCCGCCGGGACGCCACGATCTCGCCGACGGGGAACGTCACGGGTGCCTCCAGAGCTGGATCGATACGGAGGAATGCCTCCGGTACTTGAAGCGGAGGTGTGCCTCCGCTAAAGTGGAGGTACTCCTCCACTTTACCAGTGGAGGGCACGTCCACCACCTTTCCGCGACCGCTCACCGCGGCCGTCGGCGTGCCCGATTGCGCCCACCGGCGCTCCGGGTCCGCACGACCGTGGCCCGAGAACCTCGGCCGCACCCCGCTCGTTCGGAGAGGCCCTTCATGCCCAGCAAGTCCACCCGTCTCACCTTCGCGGTCCTTGCGACCGGCGCCGGTGTGTTCGCCATGCTGCAGTCGCTGATCGCGCCGGCCCTGCCGACCGTCCAGCACGCGCTGCACACCTCCCAGTCCACCGCGACCTGGGTGATGACGGCCTATCTGCTGTCCGCCTCCGTATTCACCCCGATCCTCGGCCGCGTCGGCGACCTGACCGGCAAGAAGCGCACCCTCGTCGCCGTCCTGTTCGTCGTGCTGCTCGGCTGTCTGCTCGCCGCGCTCGCCCCGAACATCGGCGTCCTGATCGTCGCCCGGGTCGTCCAGGGTGTCGGCGGCGCGCTCTTCCCGCTCTCCTTCGGCATCATCCGCGACGAGTTCGCCCCGTCCCGGGTCAGCTCCAGCATCAGCAACCTGTCCGCGGTGATCGCCGCGGGCGGCGGCGTCGGCATCGTCGCGGCCGGACCCATCGTGTCCGCGCTCGACTACCGCTGGCTGTTCTGGATCCCGGTCGCCGTCGTCGCGGCCACCGTGCTCATCGCCCTGCGCTACGTACCCGAGTCGCCCAACCGGGCCGAGGGCAAGGTCAGTTGGCTGGGCGCCGGACTGCTCTCGGCCTGGCTGGTGGCCCTGCTGCTGCCGCTGAGCCAGGCGAGCAAGTGGGGCTGGGGCTCGGCGAAGGCGATCGGCCTGTTCGCCGCGGCCGTCGCCCTGTTCGCCCTGTGGCTGCTGTCCGAGGCCCGCTCCCGCACCCCGCTGATCGACCTGCGCGTCATGCGACTGCCGGCCGTGTGGACCACCAACACGGCCGCCCTGCTGTTCGGTGCGGGCATGTACGCGCTCTGGTCCTTCCTGCCGGCCTTCGTCCAGACGCCCGCCGCCGCCGGTTACGGCTTCGGCGCGAGCGTCACGGCCTCCGGCCTGCTGATGCTGCCGATGCTGGTGGCGATGTTCCTCTCCGGCATCCTGAGCGGCCGTCTGGAACCCGTGGTGGGCGCGAAGTCCCTCCTGACCACCGGCGCCGCACTCGGCGCCCTCGCCCTGGGCATGCTCGCCCTCTGGCACTCCGCGCAGTGGCAAGTCGCCGTGGTCTCGGGCGTGTTCGGCCTCGGCATCGGACTGGCCTTCGCCTCCATGGCCAATCTGATCGTCGGCAGCGTCCCGGCCTCCCAGACCGGCGCCGCGACCGGAATGAACGCCAACATCCGCACCATCGGCGGTTCCATCGGCGCCGCCGTCACCAGCGTCCTGGTCACCGGCCGCCTCCAGCCCTCGGGCCTGCCGTACGCCTCCGGCTACACCCACGGCTTCGCCCTGCTGGCGGTGCTGTGCCTGGCGGCAGCACTGGCGGCCCTGCTGGTCCCGACGGCCCGCAAGGCCCGCCTCACCGGTCCGGCTCCCACCGCCGACCGGACCCCCACCGAGCCGGAAGCGGCCGCATCCGGCGCCCGCAGCTGACCCGGTGGCCGACCGGACCGCCGGGTCGGCCACCGGCCCCGGCCAGAACACCGGTGTACGTACGGTAAGGTTGACCTGCGCGATCACGCGGTTCACCGCGGGAAGCGCACCGGGACGTGGCGCAGCTTGGTAGCGCACTTGACTGGGGGTCAAGGGGTCGCAGGTTCAAATCCTGTCGTCCCGACGGTGCGAAGGGTCTTCGCAGGCGAGAGCCTGTGAGGGCCCTTCGTCTGTACCGGGGCCGGCTTGGGGGGCGGCGCAAGTCATAGCCGGACGATGACGAGGGCGATGTCGTCGTGGGCGCCGCCTGCCACGCCGAGGTGGCCCAGGAGGGTGTCGGCCAGGCGCTCCGGGCCGACCGTGCGGTGCAGGCGCAGGACCTCGACCAGACGGGCGATTCCCTTCTCGATGTCCTCGTCGCGTCGTTCGATCAGGCCGTCGGTGTACAGCACCAGGGTGGCTCCGGGTTCGTAGGTCTGGCCGGCCTGTGGGCGGGGCACGTGCTGGGGCCGGGCTCCCAGGGGCGGGTCGGTGGCCTTGTCCAGCAGGTCGCAGGTGCCGTCCGGGTGCATCAGGACCGGCGGCGGGTGTCCCGCGTTGCTGTAGATGATCAACTGGCTGCGAGGGTCGACGAGTGCCTTCACGGCGGTGGTGTTCAGCGCGCCGTTGACCGACCGTGCGTACAGGCCCAGCACCTCCAGGGCCCTGGCGGGCGACTCCAGTGCCCGGGTCGCGGCACTGAGTGCACTGCGCAACATGCCCATCACGGCGGCTGCCTCCAGGCCGTGGCCGACGACGTCGCCGACCGACACCGCGAACCGCCCGTCGGACAGGTTGACCATGTCGTACCAGTCGCCGCACACGTTCAGTGACCCGGTCGCGGGCAGATAGCGCACCGCGACGTCGGAATGCCGGGCCAGATCGGGCGCCTGGAGCATCGCCTCCTGCAGCGTGACGGCCACCTGGCGTTCGCGGGTGTGGGCCAGCCGCAGTTCCTCGTTCAGTCGCTGCAGCTCACGGGCGCGTGCATACAGCTCCGCCTCCAGTGCGTCGCGCTTGGTCAGCTGCTGCAGGGGCGGCTGGTTGCCGGTCACGCGGGCCTGGACGAAGGCGGTGACGTCCTCCACGCGGTGGATGATCCACTGCACGCTCCCGCCCGAGGCGAGGACCGGCGTGTTGATCGGGGACCACCAGCGCTCCTCGAACGCTCCGGCCTCGCCCATGACCGGGATGTCGTACTTCTGCAGTGCCATGGTGTCCGGCTTCCGCAGGGTCAGCACCCGGTGCAGGGAGGCGCTGAGGTTGCGCACGCCGTCCGCGTGGGGGTCGGCGGGGTTGTCGGGAAACGCCTCGAAGATGTGTTTGCCGAGCAGTTCCGCACGTATGCGGCCGGTCGCGTCCAGGTATGCCTGGTTGACCTCCACGATGACCAGGTCCGGGCCCAGCACCAGATAGGGACTCGGCGTGGCGGCGAACAACGCCGCGTAATCCATCTCCGGCAACGCAACCACCTCCGGCCGCCCCCCTCACCCTCACGCTAGGCTCCATTGAGCCCGTGCGCTCGGGTGAGGGCGACCGGCCACTGGTGGCGCCGACGGCGCGCGAGGGCTCGTGGCAGCCACAAGCGGTAGTTGCACGTGTGAATACCCGCGCCGGCTGCATGCAGGCGCGTCGAACGATCAACGGGCGGAGCGGTGCCGGCAGCGCCATGCGCACCAGCCTTCAGCTTCGGCGCGTCCGAGGACCGTCCGGGCCGGGAAGGCCGAAATGCGATCTGTCGGTGCTGCTGCTGCCACGTTCGAGGATTTCGGACCGGAAATCCGGCTACCCGCCCGGCAGTACAGGCCTGGGCCTCGTTCTTGCGGTGGCTTCGAGCTGGGGCGTTCCCGCACGCCCCGGGCCGCGAGGACGACCCCGCGCGGGGATGTCGTACCGAGGGGAGAGTGCGACTGCTCGCGCC